>CAYTRP010000479.1:0-3007 GCA_964440195.1 uncultured Candidatus Sumerlaeota bacterium | reverse complement strand
CACCAGGAGGTCGTCGCTGTGATCGGGACCGGAGGATGGCTCGAAGGCGATTCCCTAGTTGGTCGCCAGGACCCGACCATCGGGGTGGGGGGCGGATGACCACTTGTCCACATAGCGCGAATCGCCCACCGCCGCATAGCGCACGCCGCGCAGTTCCTCCAGCGGGATGCTTGGCACGTTCAGGTTCCAGTAGGTGCGCGGCTGCCACGGCTTTTCCAGCAACCACGGCAACAATCCCCGCACGACATGGGCCGCCGTTTCAAAACACTCATCGCCCGTGGCCCACGTCGCCAGCGACACCGCGATGCCCCGTTGGCCCAACATGGCCGCTTCAATTGCCGCGGCGACGGTCCCCGAATAGAAGACCGAGTTCCCCGCGTTGATCCCCGCGTTGATGCCGCTGATGACGAGATCGGGGGCGAAGTCCTCCAGGCTGGCCGCGAACTTCACGCAGTCCACCGGGGTGCCGTCCACGGCGATGATGCGTGCCCGGCCGTCGTGTCCATCGCGGACCTCGATGGCGCGCCCGACCGTGAGCCCGCAGCCGGAACCGGAGCGTTGGCCGAGGGGGGCCACGACCAAGACCTCGGCGAGGTCTTCAAGGGCCTCGCGCAGGGCCTCGATACCTGGCTCGCCCACGCCGTCGTCGTTGGTCAGCAGAATTCGGGGCTTTGTGGTCATTGCGGGGTTGGGCTCTCCTCGCCGGGAAATCAAGGGCGGGAGGCTGCGGCGTTGCCCCGCCGCCGTCAAGGGCGCGGTCGCCCCAAGAATGGCCTCGCCCCAGCCCAACAGGTTCCTAACTTGGGGACGTTCTGGCAAATTGCACTATCCCAGCGGTCTTGCAAGATCAGCGAGGAGGAGTTGTGATCAATTACATCTGGTTCGGTCTGATTGTCATCGCCGTGGTTTTCGCGGGGTACAAGGACGCGACCAACGTCCCCGTAAGGTCGGGTCCCGACCCGCTCGTGATCCTGGCGGAGGGATCGCCCGTCAGCCTGCAAGCTTCCGCCGGGGAGGAAGTCATTCCCCTCATCCCCGGACTCCCCCGGACTCTGGACAAGGCGGAGCATCTCGGGAAAGACATTGCCGTGTCGCATGTCGCGCTCTCCATCAGCGGTACCGGGGGGCCGGTGCGGGTGGAGGCTTCTTTCACGGATTCTGCCGGTCGCGTTTGGGTCGGGCGTTTCCCTCTGCGTAGCTTGGTGGAGGAGCCGACGGTCACGAAGCTGGACCTGGCCACCCTGCGATGCGCCGACGATCCGCTGGAAACCAAGGTCCAGCATCCATTGGTCCTCGATCACGTCGTCATTCACGCCGATGGGGAGGACGCGGGTTCGACGCTTGCCGTCACCGTCCATCGCCTCGCCTTGGATTACCCCACCAGCACCCCGGTTCGCTCCTCCGTGGAGGCGAGCACATGGATGGGCGTGATGACGAGTTCCTCCGCCGATTGGGCGGCCCAGGCCGTCACGCTGGCCATCAACCTGATCGGCATCATGATGTTGTGGTTGGGACTGATGAAGATCGCCGAGGCGGCGGGGCTGGTGCAGATCATCGCCCGTGCCGTGAAGCCCGTCATGGTCCTTCTCTTTCCCGCCATTCCGGCCGACGGCCCGGCCATGGGCGCCATCGTCATGAACGTCGCGGCCAATATACTGGGGCTGGGCAACGCGGCCACGCCCATGGGGCTGAAGGCGATGCAGGAGTTGCAGGAACTGAACGCCAACAAGGAATACGCCTCCAACGCCATGTGCATGTTGTTGTCCATCAACACGGCGGGCGTGCAGCTCATTCCCGCCACCATCATTGGTTTCCGCGCGGCGGCGGGCTCCACCGACATGCTCTTCTGGCCGCTGATGATCGTGGCGACGACGTTCTCGACGGCCGTCGCGGTCATTGTCTGCAAGTTGCTGGAGGGCCTGCCCGCCTTCCGCGTTCCCGAAGCCATTTCCGTCACCGAGGAGAAGAACCAATGAATCTCGATGCGATTCTTTCCTTTGCGCAGGTCGTCGCCAATTGGGCCGTGCCCGTCATCATCCTGGGCATTCCGCTCTATGCCGTCTTTCGCGGCGTGAAAGTCTATGAAATCTTCGTGGATGGCGCCAAGGAAGGCTTCAATGTCGCCGTGCGCATCATGCCGTTCCTCGTGGCCATTCTGGTCGCGATCGGCATGTTCCGGGATTCGCAGGCGATGACCGCGTTCTCGGACTTTGTCGGCCCGGCCACCCAACTGGTGGGGATGCCCGCGGAAATCCTCCCCCTGGCCATCATCCGCTCCCTCTCGGGTGGCGGTGCCCTGGGCGTCATGAACAGCATCCTGCTGGAGCACGGCCCCGACAGCCTGCTCGGCAACATGGCCTCGATCCTTCAGGGCAGCACCGAGACCACCTTCTATGTGCTCGCGGTTTACTTCGGCTCCGTCAACATCCGCAAGACGCGCCACGCGGTTTACGCCGGCCTCGCCGGCGACATGGCGGCGGTGGCGGCCTCCGTCATGCTGGCGAGCATCGTCTTTGGGTCGCTGGCGCAATGAGGGGAGGCGGAAGAGCGCATGGAACTGTTTCGGGAAGCCGGTTCCGGCTTCCCGAATTCCTCTGCCGGATCGACATCTGTGGTTGAATCTGTCTCGCGCATCGTCGATCATATCCACGCAATCCCTTGAAGGAGCCGCGCCATGAACTGGCAGGAGTATATCGAACAAGACCCGAAGATCATGATGGGCAAGCCTTGCCTCAAGGGAACGCGGTTGACCGTGGAACTGCTTCTCGACAAGCTGGGCCATGGGGTGGACTATGAGGAACTGCTCGCATCCTATCCGGTCCTGCGCCGGGAACACATCCTGGCAGCCCAGGCCTTTGCCGCCGCCTACCTCTCCTTTGACAAGACCATTTGGCCGCCGAGCAGGACGGCGTGAAGCTTCGCATGACGATTCTTTCGGTGCGAAAGCCAGCCAGCGGGCGCATCTTGACTTTGTATCGGACGCGCTGGTTGTGGTGGCGATCCCCTG
>CAYTRP010000478.1:0-3026 GCA_964440195.1 uncultured Candidatus Sumerlaeota bacterium | reverse complement strand
GAGCAGCGGGAACCGGCGGGCGGCGCGAACTTCGGTACCGCCGTCGGGAACGTCGAGCGGTGGGAGCTCCGGTGCGGCGGCCAGACGAGGAAGCCGAATCGCCGACCGTTCTCTTCCTTGCTGCCGGTGAGCTCCTTCTGCGTGTGGAAGAGAAGCCCGAGAAGGTTGAAGTACCGCTCTCCGTTTGGTTTACGCTTGGAGTAGATGAGGGGGAATGCCTGAAATCCGGAGCTGCGTCCCTTCCACCACGCGCCAATCAGGGGGTAAGGCGCATAGAGTTTGCTGTGCCCGTCGACCTCACTGGATTGGTGGAAGAAGAGAGGGCCAAGGATGCCCACACGGCGGGCGTCCCCGCTCTGCCAATTTCCCGTCTCACTCTCACTATCCCAGATCCAATGAATGTCCTTGAACCTCTGGTCGGAAAAGAGCGGCGTCCAAAGCGTATGGGGACTGTTGTAATACACGGGAAACAGGAAGGACGCACGCTGGCCGGAACGCCGCGCGGGCTTGGGCTGCTCGCCTTCCTTGGGAGGCTTTTGCAACCAAGTGAAATACGGGAACACGTACGATGCCTTCTTGTCGTATTGAAAGCGCGCGTAGGATGGGAGCCATGGGAAGAGTTGAAGGATTCGCAGCGTGTTTTGCTCGCGTTGATACTCGTAGGCGAGCGCCAGGGCATGCCCGTTGTCCGTGGAGGCGAACAGCGGCCAGAGCACGGCCATCTCGTCGCCGCGCTGATAGTAGATCGGCCAGGCGTTGGTTCCCTCGAAGGCAATGTCGATGGGGCGCTCGACGTCGCTCTCCTTCTCCTTTCCCCACAGGGGTTGGGAGCGCATGGCGTGCGTGGAGCAGCCGGCGATGAAGAGAGCAGCGGCAAGGAGCAGCAGAATGCTGCGCATGGCAATTCTCCGGCGGGATTCGCACCGTCAGCGTTCTGAAGCCTTATCGGGGTGGCCGTTGGTGAGTATCAGCGAGTGCTTGTCTGTTCCCGCCGCTCCTCGCGCGCCGTCTGGTGCCATTGTATGAAGGAGCGTGACTTCTCTTCCCAGTAGCGCAACTCCTCCTCCGGCGTCATCCCCTGGGTTTCCGCCAGGATGCGCTCGCTTCCCTTTCGCTTCATTTCCACGCAATCAAAGTCCTTCATTTTCAATCACCTCTGCCGGAGAATGGATCATGAGCGGGGCATACCCTTCAAGTGAATTCACGGCATTGTACAGGGGAATCCGCTGGAAATGGACGATGTGCTTGAAGTTCCAACTCACGATGACCGAGCAAGCACTCACGGAAGCGATGGCAACGTGCAAGGCATCGGTCATGCACCGTGGAGTGAGTATGCCATGCCGCAGGTAGGCGTCGCGCAGATCAATGGCTTCGCGTGAATGACTGACCAGCTCTGCCAAGGGGGCTATTTCCAGAAAGAAGTTCCGCACCGCGTCTGGCGCCTGTTCCAGCTCCATGCTCACAACCGGTGATATGACGAGCTGGAAATGACCCCACCTAATGCGGTCGAAGAAGGACTCCGTCGCCGATCGAAACTCTACGTCAAAGACACCGCCAAAGACCGAGGTGTCCGCGTAAACCCGAAGTAGCCTTGGCAAGGTGCACCACCTCCTAGACATGGCAGCGACGCTACATGCCCTTCCCGATCCCCTTCGACCGGGACCTTCACTCTTCATAGAGCAGATGTTTCGCCCTCAGCGCGCGATACGCCTCCAGATCCTCCTGCCAGCCGGCCACCAGTTGATCCACGGAGTCCGTCTTGATGCGCTCGTCGAGCTTCTCGATTCCCATCAGGCGCGACAGCGAGCCGCGGAACGTAATGTCGTTGGGGTAGAGTTCGACGACGCCCTTGAGAACCGCCAGGCCCGTGCGCACGGGCTCAAACGACTCGTCGTCGGTCACGTGCACCTGGATGCCGCCGCACAACTCATTCGCGTTCTTGGAGAACGTGGGGCGGAACCATACGGCGCGGAATCGGCAGCCGGGGAGTCCCTGTCCGTTCAGGTGCGCCGCGAGCCGGGTGCCGTCGATCCACGGCGCGCCGGCCAATTCGAAGGGCCGCGTCGTGCCGCGCCCCTCGCTCAGGTTCGTGCCCTCGAACACGCACATTCCCGGATACACACGGGCGGTGTCGATGGTCGGCATGTTCGGCGATGGGAACACCCACGGGTAGCCGGTTTGCTCGAAGGTCATCCCGCGCGTGAGGCCGGGGACCTTGACCACTGTGAGCTTTACCTTCGGCTCCATCCACTCCTCATTCACCAGGGTGGCCAGCTCCCCGGCGGTCAGCCCGTGGCGCGTCGCGACGCCGAACGGGGCATCGGCCCACTTGCGGCCGATCAATCCGGCGTCAAAGCGAATGGGCTGGCCCTCGATCTTCGTGAGCCCAATCGGGTTGGGCCGATCCAGCACGACGAATTCCTTGCCATTCGCGGCGCAGGCTTCCATCGCCAACGTCATCGACCACACAAACGTGTAGAAGCGCGCCCCGACATCCTGGATGTCGAACACCATGACATCGAGTTCGGCGAGGTGTTCCGGGAGCGGCGCCCGGCGCGGGCCGTACAGCGAGTGGACGGGAAGACCGGTGATGGGGTCCGTGAAGTCCGCCTCGGGATCGCCCGCCTGCTGGTCGCCGCGCACGCCGTGTTCGGGGGCGAAAAACGAGACCAACTTCACGTCGGGATGTTCGTTCAACCGGTCGGCGATGAGGCGAAACTGAGAATCCACCCCCGTGGGATTCGTCAACATCCCCACCCGCTTGCCCTTCAGGACCTCGACCAACCCGGCGACTTGCATTTCCATGCGATCCACTCCGATCGCCCAAGCGCTGGATGGCGCGAGCGTCATCCCGAGGAGCAGGCAGGTCACAGCCAGCGTCGTGCAAAACGTTTGCGGCACCATGGCACGTCTCCCTTGGGGAAAATTATTAGCCAAAGTTGAAGACCCGGCCATGCAAGGGTCAACGAAACAGGACCTTCCCCAATTTCCGTGTCGTTCCTGGCGCGTGTTTCTGGGGCGATTGG
>CAYTRP010000477.1:0-3036 GCA_964440195.1 uncultured Candidatus Sumerlaeota bacterium | reverse complement strand
CGCTAGTCTCGAAAACTGGTATGGGGGCAACTCCATCGGGGGTTCGAATCCCCCCCTCTCCGCCAGCAAAACCCTGAAAAACAAGGCTTTCTTGCAGATTTCGACGCCAGCCCACGCGGCTGGCGTCTAGTCGTTTTTGGTCAAACTCGGTCAAGTTTTGGGCATTCTTGGGCAGTGGATGGGCAGTGGTTCGGGTCCATAGGGTATTGGACAGGCTGGCGGAATCGGGGGGAAAGCCCGAAGACATGAGCGGACGGGTTGCGCTAATCGGTTGAAGAGTGAAGGGAAATGGGCTTTGGTGTTGAATGACTGGCGGGGCGGAACTGTATTGCTGAGGGAAAGGGGCGGCAATGCGGATCGAGAGCCTGGACTGCAACAATTGCGGAGCGCCGGTAGAGGTGCCGGAGAACGTTCAGTTCATGCGCTGCGGCCATTGCGGGTCGCGGCTGAAGGTGCATCGCGAGACGTCGGCGCATTATACAGAGGTGCTGGGGCAGATCGAGGAGTCGACGCGGGAACTGAAGGGCGAGGTGCGGGCGCTGCGGCTGCAAAACGAGATCCGGGATTTGGACGATACGTGGCGGGTGAAGCGGGAAGGGCTGATGGTGCGGGGAAAGGATGGGAGTGCGAGCAAGCCTTCGGCGGTGGGGGGAGTCGTGGGAGGGATTGCCATGGTGGTCTTCGGCATTTTTTGGATCGCGGTGACCGCCTCCGCGACATCGCAACTGCCTTCGCGGTCGAGTTCCTCTTTCCGCCCCGGGCCGCCGTTTCGCCAAGGGATGTTCCAGGAACCGCAACCCGCGTTCGAACTCGTCTCGCTCTTCCCGCTCTTTGGCGTCTTCTTTGTCGTCGCGGCGATCATCATGGCCGCCCTCGCCGTGTCGAAGGCGTCCGAGTACAACCGGGCGGAGGGAGAGTACGTGGAGAAGAGGCGGCGGTTGGAAGAGCGGATGGGGCGGGAGCGGGGGGGGGATGAAGTGGCGTTGACGAGTGACCGATGATCCAGTAGCCACATCACGAACCGGCTGGGAGGCCTGTGGGCATGAGCACCATTGCGATCGAGGATTCGGGAAAGGAAATCCAATCCCTGCTCGAGCGGGTCGAGCGGGAGGAAGAGATCGTGGTGACGCGATCGGGAAAGGCGATTGCCCGAATTGTCCGGGAGGCGGGGGAGTTCGCCCCAGGGAATGGGAGTTCAACGGCTGAAAGGATGCGGAACCTGCGCAAGGGACTTCGGCTGAACGGGTTGTCGCTGCGCGAGCTGCGCAATGAGGGGCGGCCTTGAGCGCCTTTGTCCTCGATAGCTCCGTGGCGTTGAGCTGGGTCTTCGAGGACGAATTTAGCGCCTATTCCGACTTTGTCATCTCACGATTCGATGAATCCGAGGTCCATGTGCCATCCCTGTGGTGGCTTGAGGTTCTCAACACGCTGATTCTTGCCGAACGAAAGGGAAGGCTGAGTGCCGAGTCGTTCGCGAAGGCCTTTGCAGAGGTGAGGGCACTCTCGGTCATCACGAACCCGTGGAATGCCGGCCAACTCGAGGACGTTGCGCGGGCGGGGCGGCGATACTCGCTGACCTCGTACGATGCGACCTATCTGGCACTGCGCATCGGGGCACCGCTCGCCACCTTGGACCAATGGCTGGCCGAGGCGGCCCGGGCAGCGGGGTGCTTTCTGGCAATAGAGTAGGGTCGGGACGGGCAGAGATAGGATCGCCACTTTTGGGGGCCGGTGTCCAAAAGCGGGTGTCGCCGTGGGGATCGTTGATGGTGGGATTCCGGCGCTGGACGGGAATCCTGTGTGAGATTGTGAGAGATGTGATGGCGATCGAGACGATGAATGAGACTTCGTTGGCCGAGCGGTTGGCGGGGGAGTTGGACGGGTTGGTGGCGAGCGAGGAACGCGTGGATTGGGATGAGGTTGCCGGGCGGTTTGGCCTGTCGGCGCGGCAATTGTCGCGGGTGTTCGTGGCGCGGTATGGCACGACACCGGCGCGGTACCTGGCGGATCGGCGGGCGGAGTGGGCGCGCGCGTTGTTGGAGTCGGGGCACGATGTGCTCGGCGCGGCGGCGCGGGCGGGGTATTCCGGGCCCGGGCGTTTGCACGATGCCTTCGTCGTGCGGTTGGGGATGACGCCTGGCGAGGTGCGTGCCGGTGGCAAGGACGTGCGGATCGCCTTTGGCGTTTTCGGCACGCCGGTGGGGTTGGCGCTGATCGCGCGCACGCCGCGTGGGATTTGCGCGATTCGGCTGTGCCGGGAACAAGGGCCGGGCGAGCAACTGACGGAATTGCGCGAGGAGTTTCCCCGGGCGGAGTTCGCGGAGGAACCGGAACTGGTGCAGGAAACGGCGGACCAGTTGGTGCGGTTCCTGGAGCGGCGGGCCAAGACGTTCGACCCAGTGCTGGACATTGCGGGAACGACTTTCCAGCGCGAGGTGTGGGCGGAGTTGCGGCGGCTGAAGGCGGGAGAAAGGGTGACCTACAGCGAGATCGCCCGCCGCATCAACCGCCCCACGGCAACGCGCGCCGTCGCCAGTGCGATCGGGAAAAACCCCGTGGCCATCGCGATTCCGTGTCACCGTGTCGTGCGCACCGACGGCGGGATGGGCGGGTATCGCTGGGGGGTGGAGGTGAAGGAGGCGTTGTTGGAGAAGGAAAGAATGAAGGATGAAAGCGGGTTGCGCGTTCCGGCAATTCTACCTGGGGCATTCCCCAATTCCGGGGCGGGGTCCGTATTGGAATCCGTAGATTCCGACGGCAATGTTCACGGCGAGAAAACTCAGGTTCGTGATCAGCGAGAAATAGATCACTTCCGAGGTGCGAGACAGGTCGAGCAATGAGACCCCGACGATCTGGACGGTGAGCACGCCGAGTATGGTGGCGGCCGTGCTCCATCCATAGAGCCATTGGCGCGAGAAATGGAGTTGGAAGAGCGCGAGGCCGATGTAATAAACGCCGCCCGCCATGATCATCCAGCCGACTTCTTTTTGCAGGTGGGCGTATTCCTGGCGATCCTCGGTCCCGAATACGCCCACC
>CAYTRP010000476.1:2145-3039 GCA_964440195.1 uncultured Candidatus Sumerlaeota bacterium | reverse complement strand
CGAGGATGCGGCGCAGGGTGTCGTTGTCCACGTTCACCAGCAGCGCGCTCTCCCATTTGCGCGCGAGCAGCGTTGCCGATGTCCCCGCCATGGCAATGTCGAGGATGCTCCCTGCTTCGATTTGGACCATGTGCGCGCCATCGTAGGCGAGCACTGGCAGGAACGACACGAGGTCCTTCACGGCGTTCTCGGGATTCGGCTCGTTGGGCGACAGGCCAATGCCATATTCGGAAAGCTGCCGCAGCGCGCGCGTCGGCGCAAAATCGAACACGAAACAAACCGGCTTGAGGATCTCCTCTTCGTTGGGGTCGTCGCCGTTGGGGTTTCGGATCGACCAAGGGGATTGCACGCGGAAGGCCGCTTGGAAGTACGTCTCGGGCGACTTGAGGTTGCGCAGCATCAGGATCGACGACCACTGCGGGATGGTGACGCCAGTGGTGAGCTTGCCGCACGACAGCGTGATGGTTTTCGTGTCGAAGCCGCTGCCGATGGACTTGCGCACGGGCGGCAAGGCTTCCAGCCCGATCCCGGCGGCCGCACCGGCCGCCACGATCACCTTGTAGTCGTGCCAGAACACGTTGTGCTTTTCGCCGAGCAGGTTCGCCATCGCGTGGCACGAGGCCACGTCGGGCAGGAACCAAAACGCGTGTTGGAGATACGGGAGCAGCCGCACGTCCGAGTACGGGAAGGGGGGCCGCGTTCCCGTCTTGAGGCTTTCCACCGCCTTGGGGGCATAGCTGCCCCGGATGATGTCGAGCCACTTCTGGACCTCGTCCTTGTGCTCGAACCGCGCCTGTTTTCCAAGGCCTTCGGCGGCAAAGAGTTCGCCCGCGAAGTCGGCCTGCTTCCACAGCAGTCGATTGCCCCGGATGGGATCACCATCATCGACCTCGT
>CAYTRP010000476.1:0-2135 GCA_964440195.1 uncultured Candidatus Sumerlaeota bacterium | reverse complement strand
AACTCGTCAAACTCCCCGGCGCTGGCGATCGCCAACAACTCTTCGGGCATCTGGTACGTCAGCAGCCGCATCTGCGGCAGCGCACCGTACGGGTTGCGCTCGCCGGGGTGGTCGCGCGCAAAGGTCTCCTTGGCGCGCTGCTCATCGGTGTACGTCCAGTTGAAGATCTGCTCTTCGATGAACTCGCCCGTCGCCAGCGCCTTGAAGGGCGTGCCGGAGAGGTAGAGGTACGCCTTGGTCGTGATGGGGAGGAACTCCGTCTCCTTCTCCGACAACTCCGAGAGGTCCTCGTTCACGCCCTCCAGCCCCGCTGCATACTCGAGCTTGGCCTCCTTCTTGGCGACGGCTTCCTCCTCGCCCTCGAAGAGCTCCTTGGCCGTTTCGCGCCACGCGCCAAAGTGGTACTCGTCAAACACGACGAGGTCCCACTTCACCTCGTGGAGCCACTCGTTCTTCGCCTTGATGTTCCCGAACATGTCGCGTCCCAGCAGGTCCTGGAACGAGCCGAAATAGACCAGCGGCTTGCGGGCGAGGACCTTTGTCGGGTCGCTGCTCGAATTGCGTGACATGTATTGCCAACCGCTGAAGTCCACGTGCGACTCCAAATCCGTCTGCCACGCATCCTCGACGGCGGGTTTGAACGTGACGACGAGCACACGCTTGGCGCCCAGCTTCCTCGCCAATTGGTACGTCGTGAATGTCTTGCCGAAGCGCATCTTCGCGTTCCACAGGAAGCGCGGGACGGCATGCATGTCCTCGCTCCAGATGGAATGATAGTAGGCGTGGGTCTTCTCGACGGCGGCGCGTTGCTCGGCGCGCAGGGGAAACGTCTCGTGGTGGGTGCCGGTGAAGAACTGTCCGGTGCGCAGCTCGGCGAGAACCGTCTTCACATCCTCGGCGGTGCACCGCACCCATTCTAGTTCGACGTTCTCAAAGCCCTTGTTGACGAGGGCGGCCCGCACGTCATGGTCGCTGAAGATCGTCCCATCGTCGCGCTCGGCGGACTCGTCCAATACAATCGTGTAGTTCTTGATGGCGGCGGTCTTGAGTTGCTCGGCCACGCGCTGCTTCACATCGCGCGTGGTCTGCCCCACCTTGAGCATCCCCTCATGCGCTGCATCGTGAATGGCGTACGCGTACACGCGCGGACGCGCCTCCGGCTTGGGCGCGAGGATCTCGTCGACGGTCTTACTCATCGGTATCGCTCATGGGCCGGATCATGCTGTTGATGAATGCAATCTCGTCGGCCGTGATGCCGTACTTCGCGTACAGTAACTCGTCCCGCCACTCTTTGTCCCAAGTCTGTTGTGGAACCCATTTGTAGGTCGATCGCAATGCATCCTGCGTGATCTTTCTCAGCGAAACGAGGAATCTAAACAAACGTGTTCGGTAGTAGCTGGCAAAACTCCTAGCTTCCGCCTCGGATTGGAAAGGCGATACCGCGAGATATGATTGAGTGCAGGCTGAATGCGGCTCGGCAACGATCTCCTTGCCAAGAATCTGATGCGGATAGGACTCGCCGGCCCCGTAGGCCTTGGGGACAAAAACTTTCCATGCATCAATCGCTTCAATGTTTTTTTTAATGTCCGAACGCCTCACATAACCGACCGTTCGCTTACCCTTGCTAATGAGGTGCAGCGCGATCCTCCCCGTAGCTCGCTTATCGGTCCAGTCGCCAAAGTTCGTCGCAATGCCGAAAGGAGTATCGCCGGACACAAGATCGAGAACTGAAGGCTCACTGGCAGACAGAACTTTTCGCAGAATTCCGAGAGCGCGCCCTTCGCGCACGAAGACATCAAACTCGGCAAGTTGCCGATTCGCCTGAAGGCGCTCTTCCCCTCCGGCCACCCGGGTTACATCGCAGGTTCCATTGTGTGCTTCGTCCCAAAGGAAGTAGCAGACCCCGCCTTTTATCTGTACGCCCGGAAAAGCCTCACCCGAGTCCGGGAAGTCCGTTAGAAATCGAACGTGTCCGCTGGATAGCATATTCGCCCGGAACTCGTCCAACCCCCGCCCGCCAGCCATCCAACGAGATGGAATCACCATCGCAAGGAATCGCGGCTCAAGACGCATCGCCTGCTCCACAAAAAGGTGGTAAATGGAAGAGTCATTGCTCCCCCCCCCCCCCCCCCCCC
>CAYTRP010000475.1:0-3042 GCA_964440195.1 uncultured Candidatus Sumerlaeota bacterium | reverse complement strand
GGTTGTTCTTCGCGCCGAGAGGGAAGCCACCCCCAGCAGGCCGATGCCGATCGCCATGCTTGCCAGGGCATCGGAGAGAAATCCCTGCAAGGGAAGCAAGATCCCCAGCGTGCGCGAGGTCTCGATGAACAATTCCTCGATGCGCCCCGCCCACACCAGATACCATGTCGCGGCGAGAGTGGGGACAAGACCCAGCACGAGCGCGGGCAAGTCCCTCCTGACGACCGAACGGGCGGCGAGTCCCGAGGACGCGCCCACGACCACGAGCGGAACAAGGGCCACTGCAAGGAAGATCAACGAGGGCGCGACAAGCAGGGAGGATGCCTCGGTGATGCGCCACGCAAACGGCGTCAGGATCGCGAGCACCGCCAATGGGAAGTTTCCCAGCACGATGGCGAGCAAACGCGCCGCGTTGAGGAGGAGCCCCGGCGCCGGACGTGCGTCATCCAGCGCCCGCATGCGATGGCGCTCGGCCCTGCCGGCACTTTCCAATGCGAGAAGAAGCGACCCGGCCCCCAGCAGCAGCGCGACCACGCGCATCCCGGTGGGACCGCCGGGAAAGTCCACGGCCGCTCCCTCGCCAAATCCCGGCCCGTATCGTTGCAGGAGAAGACAGGCACCCATGACGAGGAGCGCCAAAAGTCTCCAGCGCCACGACCGCGCCAGGATCCGCCATTCGAGCAGAGCCAGCGGTATCAGTTGCGCAATCCAGGGGCGCCTGGCGGGCTTTGTCACGGTTTGGGATCCTCGCCCTCTTCCGCGGCGGGCGGTGCGCTACGGATGCTCTCCCAAACGGAGACTTCGGAATCATCCGCCCCAATTTCCGCAATGATCTGCTCGAGTTCAAGGCCGGGGGCGAACCGGATCTCGCTGTCCTTTACGGCCGCGAGAAACTCCACCCTGCGCGTCCTTCGGATCTCATCGATGAGCGCCCTTCGCGTGGGAGTCTCGTAGTCCAGCAGCTTGTAAAGCTGCCAACCCGTCCTCGCGCGAAGGGGCTGACTGACTTCGTCCAGGCGCAGGCCGAGCACCAGGTCGCGAATCTCCGGCCGCAGGGCCCCGGTGGCAATCCATCCCATGTCGCCGCCGCGCGTGGCCAGCACCTCGTCGGAGGCGAGCGTTGCGAGCTGGAAGAAGTCCTCGCCGGTCACGGCGCGCGCCCGCAGCGACGCGGCCAGTTCCCGTGCGCGTTCCATGGAGCCCTCGTCGTTTGGCAATTGTGCCTCGACGTGGAGGCGGGCGATCCAGACGCGCGTGGCGTTGGCGCTGGTTTCCCCCGCGCGGTTCAGCATCGCGGGATCGAGGCGCGCGGCAATTCCCTGGTCGATGATCCACTGGCGCCGCGCGCTGCGCTCGATCCAGCGCATGAAGGTTGTCTCGTCAAGCCCCACGTCGGCCAGCAAGCGGCGCAGCTCGCGGGCCCCCCCGGCAAGCCGCTGGTAGCGCTCGATGGCGTCGCGGCTCCAGTTCGTGACCTCGACCTCATCGATGTCCATGCGGGGGCGCCAGACGCGCTGGTAGAGGATCTCCTCGAAGACCGTGGTGGCGATGAGATCGCGCTCGAGTTCGCGAAATGGAATCTCGCGGGGAAAATTGTTCAGGAGGTTCCACTCGAAGAACCGGTACTCGATGTCCCGGGCGGTGATGATCGTGTTGTTGACGGTGGCGATGACCCGGTCGGGCGACTGGGCATCGACTCGGCCAAGCAGGCAGAGAAAAATCAAGCCCACCAGATGCAGCCGGAGCGGCTGGCTGCCGGTGGGCGCGAGTTTCTGCGGAGTGGGATGCACTGGTGCCATGACGGCCGCACCGTCGCGGCGGATGGTAAATCAGCCGTTGAAGTGGCCGCTGACATAGACTTCCTGGCCCGGTAGCAGGTTCACGGGACCCGAGTGGTACTTGCGGACGAAGTCCGCGACGGCCTCGTCGTTCTCCCATGCCATCGTGACGAAGAATGTGCGCTCGGGGTCCTCGATCTGGAAGCCGTCGATGGCCTCGGAGGCGCAATCCTCCGGACTGAAGTAGCTTGCCCACAAGTGCCCCGGGGCCTTGCGCGCCGCGGCGATCCACTTGTCGAGGGTGCGGCGAGCGGCTTCGGCCTGTCCATGCTTCACAACCGTCTTGATGACTTCAACGTACATGCGCGGTCTCTCGTTGAGCGATGTGAAATGCCCGGTACCCTTCCCGGGGTGGTTCAACGCCTCCGTGGGAAGGGGGGGCGGATACTGCAAGGGCCCCTGCGGAATCAATCCTTACATGTCCCCATGGCACCGGGCAATTGGGGTTCGGTGGAATCCCTTGACTGCCCTGGCGAAGAAGGAGCGAAACCCAGTCCAATCCCGCCGGCCGAAATTCCGGCTAAATCGAGCATTTTCATTCCCCGGGGTAACCCAACGGGGTTGCCATCCCTTCTCCCCGCGTCTTTTTGACACGGCCTTGTCGTCCCAATCCTGCCCAAAGTGTTCGCTTGCGGGTCAGACTTCGTCCGACGACAAGCACCCCATCTTGAGTTTCCGAGGCACCTCCAACATGCACATTCGACCAGCTGGGCTTCTCGCGCTGGCCATGGTGGCAACGCTCATGACTTCGCCGACTTCGACCTCCGCCCAGTCCGTGACGCGCAATCCCTCGTCGATCGCCAATCAGACGACCGCCCAGGCTCCCTCGGAGGCCGTCACGGAACCCACGCCTTCCGATCGGGCGCTGGCGCTGCTCCAGGCGGACGACCAGCCCATTGATGAGCGCATTGCGGAAGTGGCGCGCATCGTCGCCAGAAACCAGGATGACGCCGTCGCCTGGGCCGTCCTGGGCGAACTCCGCCTCGAAGCGGGCGAGAGCGACACCGCGCTGTTGGCATTCGAGCGCGCGGTGGCGAAGGACCCGACCCTGGCTTCGTCGTGGCACTGGATCGGGATGCTCAAGAAGCGCAGGGGGGACATGGAGGGTGCGCTCACGGCGTTTCAAGGCGCCCTGTCCAACGGCGCGCCGCGCAGCCAGCAGATGAACGAGATCGCCGTGGCCCTCGCGCAGATGGGAAGGACC
>CAYTRP010000474.1:1523-3045 GCA_964440195.1 uncultured Candidatus Sumerlaeota bacterium | reverse complement strand
GTACGTTTTGGTCGGCGGGGGTACGGTACTGATCCTGCCGAGGATGGAGTCGGAGGGGCTGTTGAGCCATGCCCTGAAGACGCATGGCATGGTGGTGGTACCGTCGGCGGGCGGCGAAGTGCTCGTGATCACGAAGCTTGGGCAGAAGATGACCGTGAGTGTCGGGCAATCGGAGCATGGGCCATGAGGCGACTGCTCTCTGGCTGCGCAAGGGGGACGCTGCTGCTCGCCCTGGCGTGCGGGAGCGTGCTCGTGGCGCAGGAGCGCACGACGGCGGTGCGTCTCTCCGAGGCCGTTCGGGCGGATTGGGCGGGGAACGAGTGGGATGACGGAAAGGCGGAAGTGGCGGAATACGAGGGAGTGCGCGTGATCGACGGCGCGCCTCGCGCACATCTGCTTTATCTGGTGACAACTGTCGAGGACTTCAACCGCGAGACGAACGCACGGGCCGACTGGCCGTTTGGCCAGAAGCCGATCGTGGCGGTGTTGCAGCAAAACCAGAATCTTTCGCTATCGGACACGGCTCCGCCGCGGCACTTGATGTCAAGCACCGCGGTATTGCGGCAGGAACCGGCGAAGGTGTTGAAATTGGTGACGTCGAGCCAGGAATGGAAGGGGATCACGTCGAAGGAGTTTGATTTCTCGGGGCGCATGCCCCGGCGCGCCTGGACATCGTATCGCGACGAGGAAGGGTCGGGGAGCGAGGATCTGCGGTCGTGGCCATCGGAGGCGGTGTTCGACGAGCAATTGCCGCTGTTGGTTCGTTTGTTGGACTTGCGCGAGGGCCTGGAAACGGGAATGGCATTGGTGGAGAGCCAGATGACGAGCGAGGCCGGCAAGCCCGAAGTGGCGGCGGCGCGGTTGCGCGTGGAATCGGCGAAGGGGGCGGTGAAAGTGCCGGCGGGCACCTGGGCGGCGGAGGATGTGTGGCGTGTGGTCCTTGAAGGAGCGGATGGGCGGGGCGTGGAATTCTTCGTCGAGAAGGCCGCACCGCGGACGCTGCTGGCGTGGAATGGAAACGATGGTCAGACCTACGGCTTGAGATCGGTGAAGCGTGAAGCGGTTTGGCGGTTCCGGGAATAAGAATAAGGGGTGGCGGGGATGCTCGTGCTGAAGTTCCTGTTGGTGTGCCTGGCGTTGCCTCTGCTGGCGGCGGCGGTGGTGAGCGTGCTCAAGGGACCCGGCTATCTGCGCGGCATCTGGAAGTTGCTGGTGATGGCGCGTCACGGGCTGAACCCGACGCCCGCGCGCCTGACCCTCGACGAAGCGCGCGGATCGGTGTGGCACGACCGCCGGAAGGTGAAGAACTGCTGCGGCGAGTTGCAGCAGGCCGGGTTCGAGCCCTTGGGGGTGTGGATTCCGCGCGAGCTTCCCGCGATCTCGCTCGCGGGGCTCATCAACAAGGAGCGGCGCCTCTATGCCGTCGTCTACGACATGGCGATCATGGGAGTGTGGGTGGACCTGCACTGCCAACATGAGGACGGCACAGCGCTGACCGTGACGAATTCCCCCGCTGGTTGGG
>CAYTRP010000474.1:0-1513 GCA_964440195.1 uncultured Candidatus Sumerlaeota bacterium | reverse complement strand
CCTCTGGTTGGGGGATGGAGTCGCCTCCCAATCGCGAGAAGGCGGGACGGGCCAAGGCCACCATCGGCGAATTGCTCGCGTTGGCCGACGACCACTGGAATGCCTCGGCGCGTGTCGAGGTGTGGGAGGAGTCGTTCACGCAGGTCTTTGAGGAGGAATACGCGCGGGACATGGATTGGCGCCTTTCGAGGGGCGGGGTGACGGCGGCGGAAATCGTCGGCACGGCCCGCGAGAGCGGCATGTCCGCCAGCGAGGCGGACGTGGAGGAGGTCCTGCGCCGGACCCACGAGCAAAACCTGCCGGAGATCGCCCGGGCCTGCGTGGCGAATTTCCTGAAGGCCGAGGAGTTGAACGCCGAGGAGCGCCGCTCCCTCGAGCCCCGAATGGTGGCGGTGCACGACCGGATGTCGCGCGACCAGGCGCTGGACCTTCTGGAGGCGCTGGTGGGCGAGGACTTCGAGGAGGTGGAGGTGCACCCCGAATTCCGGTTGGTCGAGGCGGAATGGGAGAACCTGTCGCCCCGGGAGATCTTCTCGCGGCTGGCGGCGGTGCTGGACCGCCCCTCCTTTCCGGTCTTCGTGGGGATGGTGGAGATGCCCGTGGAGGCGGACGTTTACGTGATGCGGATGCTGAAGCAGAGCGAGGGCTGAAGGGGCCCCTCGGGCCCGCAAGTGCCATTTTGGCGATTTCGTGCTTGCGTCGGGCGGGGGGCTGGCCTTACCCCGCTCCCCCTTGGCTGTGGGTCATTAGCTCAATTGGTAGAGCAGCAGACTCTTAATCTGTTGGTTCTAGGTTCGAGTCCTAGATGGCCCACCATCCCCCTCCTGTCGGCACCGCCGGCGAGAGACCTGATCCGACCGGGAAACCCGGTCGGTTTTTGTTTTCCGGGGCCCCCGGGCCGCCGGCTCGAGGCGAGACGGCAACGTATCCGCTACCCGACGGGCGGAGCCATCCACCGGCCGGTGGCCTCCCTGCTCATCGCGGCTTGCGCGGCGAGAGCAGGAAGCCGACCTCGTGGCGCAGGGCCTTGAGCGTCACCAGGATGTCGATCAGGAAGAGTGCCAGGGACGTGATGATCGAGAGCAACGCGAGGGCGAAGACGACATAGGGGACACCGGGGAGCGTGATCCCGGCGGTAAAGTGGAGGAACAAATACCCGACGAGCACGGCGACGAGGAAGAGGCTGAAAGTGCAAAGGCCGATGGCGGCGACGAGCAGGCGGCCACGCTCGTAGAGGATGCGGATCTGCACGCGCAGGAGGCGCTTCTCGACGGGCGTGAGGGCGTCGTGTCGCGCGTCGCGCGCGAGCGTGCGCGACCGGTCGACCACGCGCCCCAGGCGATTGGTCATGGAGAGCAACAACAGGCCGATGCCGCTGATGAGCACCACCGGCGAGACGGAAGCCTGGAGCGCGGCGATGAGGGGGTCGTTGAGGAGGTTCATGGGAAGAGTGAAGGGTGAAATGTGTCCCGTCCTGACATAGGTTGACAGCCCATTCCAGAACGGAGGGTAT
>CAYTRP010000473.1:0-3050 GCA_964440195.1 uncultured Candidatus Sumerlaeota bacterium | reverse complement strand
GGCGACTCCATCACCTGCGGCTTCGGCAACATGGTCGAGGGCGATCCACCCAAGGGAACCTTCTCCTCCATCAACCAAAATCACGACGTGGCCTATGGATTCCTCGTGGCGGCCCTGCTTGGCGCCGAGTCGCACACCGTTGCCTATAGCGGGCGCGGGGTCTTTCGCAGCCACTCCGGCGAAGTCATCGCCCAAATGCCGATCATCTATCATCGCACGCTTGCCGACGACAAGTTGCCGCGATGGAACCACCGTCGCTGGACCCCAGACGCGATCGTGGTGAACCTGGGGACGAACGACTTCGCCCAGCCCGGCTTGCGCGATCGGGATTTTCTCGCCGCCTACAACCGCTTCCTTGACGAGCTGAGGACCATTCATCCCAATGCCGCCATCGTTTGCTGCCTGGGCCCGATGCTCCACGACAATTGGCCCGTCGGCGAGAATTCCCTCGCGCGCTCGCGGGAAATCATCGATGGCATCGTCCGGGAACGCGTGCAAAGGGGGGATGCGAACATTCACTTTCACGAGTTTGAGCCGCAGGCCTCGCCCTACGGCGAGGCGTGGCACCCCTCGCGCGCCACGCATGGAAGAATGGCCGAGAGCCTCTCGGCGCGAGTCAAAACCATCATGAACTGGGGCGACGACACGGAAAGGGTTGCATCGATTCGGCCGTGAAGTGTACGGATGTCGGCCACCTCGTCGAAATCGGCTGGGGGGCGACTGCTGCGGCAAGGGGGCTTCGGCGGCAAGCGTGATGTCCAATTGTCGTCAAAGACCAAAAGGAGGCGGGGCATGAAAGCGTCGTTGCTCGCAACACGGGGACTTTCTTCCATCGCATGGTGCCTGTTGTTGGCGTTCGTGTGTGGTGGATGCGCAACCCACCAGGCCCGCAGGGTCACGACATCGGGATTCCTGGGGGACTACTCCAACTTCACCAAGGGGGGCAAGGACAGGGCCCTCCTGCACTACGTCAACCCGAACGCGCGATTCAGCACGTACGACAAGATCCTGATGGAACCGATCAGCGTCTGGCCCGCGAAGGAGAACTCGCACCTCGCGGGCTTGTCCGAGGATGACTTGCAGAAGCTGGTCGACTACTTCGACGCCACTCTTCGCCAAAACCTGTCGGCCGATTACGAGTTCGCGAAACAACCCGGTCCCGGCGTCATGATCTTTCGTTTCGCCCTGACGGAGACCGACAGCGCCAACGTGCCGATCGAGGTTGTCTCGTCGGTCCTCCCCATTGGAATCGCCATCAGTGCCCTGAAGTTTGTCGGTACCGGGGAGGGACTGGGAGTTGGCGAGGCGAGTGTTGAGTTTGAAATACTCGATTCCGTTACCAAGGAGCGGCTGGGAGCCGCCGTGGATCGCCGCAGCGGGAACAAGTACACGGGCAATTTCGACAAGTTTGACCGGTGGCGCGCCATCAAGGACGCGATGGATTTCTGGGCGGGACGGGCTTGCGACCGGATGGCGGAACTGCGGCAAATTCAGCCCTGATTGCAAACCACGGCATCCGGAAGGGAAATGGGCGCCATGCGTCAAGCAAACACGACCGGATGGATGGTCGCATTCCTTCTGGCGGCCGCCATGTTGGCGGGCGGTTGCTTTGGGGGGTCGCTTCGCTTGATGCCCCTTCCGAACCTCTATGAGGACAGGGAGCAGGAGGTCTTTGCCAATGTTCCCGAGTCATTGCAGACGCCGGGCATCAACGTGTTGTTCGCGACCGATCGCTTCCCGCTGACCCGCAAGTCCCGGGACCCCGTCGCCTTCGGCGCCGAAAGGTCCAGCCACCTTCGGGTCGGCACCATCCGGGTAAGCGTGGAAGGCACGAGGACATGGGAAGAGTTGAAGGCCGCAAGTGTCAGGAACAACAAGTTCACCCGCCCCAAGCTTGCCGTCGCCGAACCCGACGTCTTGTTCCGGTACCCCGGTAACTTCTGGCGGGCCGCCCGCATCGACGATCCCTCGGTCGACTATGATGAATTCATGCGCCGACGGATGGAAACGCGGGCGATGCTTCACTCCGTTGTCGGGCAACGCCTCGCCCAGACCCCCCGCAAGGAGGTCTTCCTCTACAGCCACGGAGACAACAGCACCTTCGACGACGCCGTCGCGACGATCGCGAACCTGTGGCACTTCATGGGCCGCGAGGGTGTCCCCATCGCCTACACCTGGCCCGCCGGCATCGGCGGGTTGACGGGGTATACGAGCGACTCCGAGTCGGGCAACTTCACGATCTTTCACCTGAAGATGTTCCTCGAAGACCTCGCCGCCGATCCCGCCATCGAGAAGATCAACATCCTCGCCCACAGCCGCGGCACCGATGTGATCATCGACGCCGTTCGCGAGTTGACCATCGCCGCGCGGGCCGCCGGAGAGGACCCCAGCAAGGTTCTCAAGCTGGGGACCATCATCCTCGCCGCGCCCGACATCGACATGGAGGTCGCCAATCAACGCATCAGCAGTGAACGGTTGCCGGAGGTGCCGGACAGGCTGACGATTTACCTCTCCCCCAAGGACAGGGCCCTGCGCCTCTCCAATTGGCTCCATAACGGCGTCTCCCGCATCGGATTGCTCAACACCGACAAGCTGACCCCCGAGCAGTTTCAGGCGGTGACCTACTTCAAGAACATCGAGATGGTGGATTCGCGCGTGAAGACCGACTTCTTCGGCCATGGATACTTCTACCAGAATCCCTCGGCCAGCTCCGACGTGATCCTGGTGCTGCGCGACAAGAAGGCGGCGGGCATCGAAAACGGCCGCCCCCTCAAGGAACTCGCCCCCCGTGTCTGGCGCCTTGAGGAAGGGTACCCCAAGGCCGGCGTCACTCCCTGAAGCACCCGGAAGAATGAAGGCCGGCAACCTCGCGAATCCGCTACCGCTTTGCCAGCACCCTCTTCCCATATTCCCCGGCTTCATCCAGCCACGCCATCCCCACCGGCACGCCCATCTTCTCGCAGTAGGCGCCCCACACCGCCGCGGCAGGCATCATCTTATAGCATTTTGCACTGAATTGTAGCCGCCACGACGGCTTTGCCTTCGCCGAT
>CAYTRP010000472.1:255-3055 GCA_964440195.1 uncultured Candidatus Sumerlaeota bacterium | reverse complement strand
TTGGCTGTTCGCGAATCACGAGACGCCCCAACCTTGACAACCGCCGTTCGGTCTGCTCCTCTTTGCTGGAATCGTTGATTCTGATTCAATCGCACGAGGCCCTGATGCCGACCCTCACCGCCAGCCCGGCTTTTTCCAACTCCCCCATCGTCGAGCGCAACCGGCTCGCCTCGTGGAAGGGCGGCGTGTGGGCGTCGGCGGCGAACCGCGCGGGTTGGGGGCAGAATACAAAAGAGTACGACCCGGCGGCTCAACTGACGTACATGTACCAACGCTGGTACGACCCGGCACTGGGCATTTTCACGAGCACGGCTCCTTATCCGCCCATGATGCCAACCGTTATGGTCGGCTGTGTTGTTGAAGGGGGATATCAGGCTTATTCATCGGGCCAAGAGGCCTTAACAACTGTGCGTGAAAGGGAACATGGCTTGAACTATGATCCATATCTTGCGAATCCATGGCCTTGGATGAAATAGAAGGGAGATGCAAGTGGGCCGCGCAAAATCAAATTGGGAAGCGAAACTGGTTCGGGAGATGGAGGAGATCGCGTCCGGTCTTCTCCACAAGGGAGAAAATTTTAGCATGAGCAACTCTCTCTCCGAAGATACTCAGAAATTGGTGACCGAAAGTCCGCATCCCGACTTGATGAAAATTTTTATTCGTTTGTATAATCTACTTTCGCCATATGATCAATGGCTCTTGTATTGTGGTGTGCTTTCATCTGTCTGTGCTCATAATTGTAGCACGGTGGATGCGATAAAGACCTGTGCTTACATAGTGAAGTACGGAGCCGCGTTCCCGGAAGAGCCCAAGAGGCAACCCGGAATTATTGCATTCATGGGGGCAGTATTTCATTACATATTGACAATGTGGAGAGTGAATGTAAAAGGATGCTGCGAGTGGTCTCGGAATCTGCTTGGAGCTTATATTCCTTCTGGCAGGTAAAACACGGAAAGTCCTGGTGTGACGCTCCACGGCGCGGCCTCTTGAGCGAACATGCCGGAGGTGGCGGCTCAAGGCGTGCCGACCCGGTGGGCCGTGCCATAGGCGAGCGCGGCGCGCTGGCGGGCTGCTTGTGGATCCTCCTCGCGCTCCAGTTCGAGGTACAAGGTCAGGTCGTCGAGGTTCACCATGTCCGCGTCGCCGTTGTGGATGATGCGCCTGAAATTGTCCCCGGTGCCGGGTTCGTAGATCATGACGCGCAGGCCGAGTCGCGTGCAGGTTGCCCGCATCTCCTCGTCGCAGTCCTCCAAGGCCATCTCGACAATTTTGGCGCCGTACTCGTCGTGGGCGCGAACCGCGTCGGCGGGGGTGCGGACGTTGATTTTCAGGGGCAGGTCCGGCGCGAGTTCCTTGAACCGCCGCGCGGCGGCATTGTCGCCAAACCAGAAGAAACATTGATCCTGCATTCGGTGCGACCGGACGAGTTGGGCCAACGCCGGCAGGTCGGCGTCCTTCACGTCGAAGTAGATGCGGATGCGGCCGTTGGCCATGCGCAGGTAGTCGTCCACGCGCGGGACGGGCTCGCCCGCGAACGTTTCCGAGAACCAGGATCCGGCGTCGAGGGTGTCCACGACGCAAGAGGGTGTCCGGTCGATGCGCCCGGTGCCGTCGGTTGTGCGGTCAAGAAACTGGTCGTGCAGGACGTAGTGAACTCCGTCGCTGCTCCTGCGAACATCGATCTCGACGAAGTCGGCGCCGAGCGCGATGCATGCCCTGCCGGCGGCGAGGGTATTCTCCGGCGCGATGCGGTTTGCGCCGCGATGGACCACGACTTCCTTCGGCTCGCCGGCGCAGAGCAGGACTGGCAGCATTGCGGCCAGGATTCCCGCCACGACACTTGTTGAATAACGCAAGGAAGACGCTCCCGTGACCATTGATGAGACTCGCGGGCACGACCTGTCGGCCGCGACGCGGGGGCCGCAAGGTATTCCCTGCCAGCAAATAGCTTTCCCACCGCCGGGAAACAAGCGGGAAACAAGCTGTGCCGGACCACCCTCCCTGTGTATCAAATAGCAACGCGGCCTTGTTCCGAAAAGACACATGGGTGATGGGTTCTCCCACTGATACCAGATAACTTACGCCCCCGGCAGCCCCGGCACACTAATCGCCTTCCCTTCTCCTGAAGTCATCGAGGAGGCACCCCGCATTGGACCTGAACAAGCTCACCCAGAAATCCCAGGAAGCCGTCGCCGCCGCGCAGGCGTTGGCCGTGGAGCGCGGCCATAACGACGTGGACGTCGAGCACCTGCTCGCCGCGCTCCTCGCGCAGGAGGACGGGCTGGTGCCCCGGTTGTTGACGCGCATGGACGCGCGGACGGAGTCCATCCGCGATGCGGTGGAATCGGTGCTGGACACGCGCCCGCGCATCAGCGGCTCGGGATACGATCCCTCGAAAATTTTCCTGACACAGCGCCTTGGCAAGTTATTGGTGGATGCGGAGAAGCAGGCCAAGCGGCTGAAGGACGAGTACGTCAGCGTCGAGCACCTCCTGATGGCGATGATGGAGGACGCGAAGGTTGGGAAGTTGCTGCAGCAGTTCGGCATCACGCACGACAAGTTCCTCAAGGCGTTGACCGACGTGCGCGGCAACCAGCGCGTGCAGTCGGCGAATCCGGAGGCCACCTACGAGGCCCTCGACCGCTATGGCCGCGACCTGGTGAAGATGGCGCGCGACGGGAAGATGGACCCGGTGATCGGCCGCGACGCGGAGATCCGCCGCGTCGTGCGCATCCTCTCGCGCAAGACGAAGAACAATCCGGTGCTGATCGGCGAACCCGGAGTCGGCAAGACCGCGATT
>CAYTRP010000472.1:0-245 GCA_964440195.1 uncultured Candidatus Sumerlaeota bacterium | reverse complement strand
GTGGTGGAGGGCCTGGCCCAGCGCATCGTGCGCGGCGACGTGCCGGAGGGCCTTCGCGACAAGACGATCTTCGCCCTCGACATGGGTTCGCTCGTGGCGGGCGCAAAGTATCGAGGCGAGTTCGAGGAACGCCTCAAGGCCGTCCTCAATGAGGTGAAACAATCCGAAGGGCGCATTCTTCTTTTCATTGATGAGTTGCACACCATTGTTGGGGCGGGGAAGGCCGAGGGGGCGATGGACGCGGG
>CAYTRP010000471.1:0-3063 GCA_964440195.1 uncultured Candidatus Sumerlaeota bacterium | reverse complement strand
CGGTTGACCACGAGGGGGGGCGCGATCTCGGTGGAGCCATTCTTCCGCGTGGGCGTGTCGAGCATCCACTGGATCAACGCGCGCTCCAACCGCGCGCCCGCGCCCTTGAGCACGAAGAATCCGCTCCCCGAGATCTTGCTGGCGCGCTCGAAATCCAGGATGCCCAGCGCGGCGCCGATTTCCCACACGGGGCGGGGCTCGGCGGCAAACACGGGCGGTCCGCCCCACGTGCGCAGGACGACATTGTCCTCTTCGCGCTTGCCCACCGGGACATCGTCCTGCGGCAGGTTGGGGAGCGTCATCAGCACGTTGCTGTCGCCGTTTTCGACGAGGGCGAGTTCCTCCTCGATCCCCCTGATCTGCTCGCCAATGCGGCGCGCGTCGTCCTTGAGGGCCTCGATGGGCTGCCCGGCCTTGGCGCGTTGGGGAATCTCGCGCGACAGTTCATTGCGGCGCGCCTTGAGCGCCTCGACATCGGTCAGCAACCGCCGCCGCCGCTCGTCGCCCTCCAGCAACCGGTCCACCACGATGGGGTCGACACCGCGCGATTCCAACCCGCGCCGCACGCGGTCGGGTTGTTCTCGGACGAGGCGAATGTCGAGCATCGGAAGCACTCCCGGGCGGAATAAGAAACGGCCCGCCAATCATCAAAGCGGGCGGGCTCTTGGTGTGGTGACCGGCGTGGCTTGGGTCAACCGCACTATGGGGCTTGTAGGTCGTATATGTTCTATAAGACCTATTCCGCCCCTCACGAATGACATCCGCATCCCGACCCGCATCCACCGCCGCCGGAGGGTTCGGCCTTGGACTCGGGCTTCGATTCCGCCTTGGGCTCGGACTTGGTCGCCGTGCCGCCGCCCTTGTAATCGGTCTGGTAAAAGCCCGACCCCTTGAAAATAAGGCCGGCACCCGCGCTCAGGAGGCGGTGGACCTGTCCCTTTTCGCCACACTCGCATTCCGAGAGTGGTGGATCGGACATGCGCTGGCTGGCCTCGAAGGTTGTGTCGCAGGCGTCGCAGTGGTAAACGTATGTGGGCATTTTTCAAATCCTCTTCAAGGTTCGTGCGCTGCACGGGGCGCTTGCCCCGCCCCGCCCGTCAACACCAATCCCCGCTCTCCTCGGGCAACAACCGGGCCAACGAAAGCCCTCCCACGTCCCGAAAAAGCCTTGTCAATCTGGAACGATCGCGCCTGATTGCCTGCCAATGCCAAAAAGATGGGGGTTGGGATGAGAGCATCCGGACTAATACGGCCGTGCGTCGCCTTGGGGATCTTTCTGCTGTGGTGTTCGATTGCCGCCGCCGGGCCGCTCGATCCCCCCGGCCCGCCCGCGCCGACCTTCAAGACGCTCGACGAAGCCGCCCCCGGCATCCCCATCCGCCAGGCCGACCTCCCCATCACCCTCAACCAGCCGGGGGTGTATTACCTCGCCTCGCATCTTGTCTGGGAAGGCACCGGCCCGGCCATCACCATCGCCGCCGACAACGTCACCCTCGACTTCCGGGGTTTCACCCTGGACGGCCTGAACCCCGGCCTCGCCGCGGACCGGCGCGGCATTCACCAATCCGCGGGATCGGGCGCGATCATCCGGAACGGCACCATCCGCAACATGTCGGGCGTGGGGATTACCGTCCTCAATGATGCCACCATCGAGGACATGACCATCCGGCTGGTGGACACCTTCGGGATCAGCGCGGGAGGCAATGTCACCATCCGCCGCTGCCAGATCAGCGGAGTTACCGACCACGCGACGACCGTCTCCTCGACCGTCTCCTCGACCGTCTCGGGAATCCAATGCGCGAGCGACGCCGTCATCGAGGATTGCCGCGTCCAGTCCATCAACAGCTCCGGCGCGGCAACGAGTGTCGCGGGCATCCTTGCCGGCGCCGGCTGCCGGATTCACGCCTGCAAGGTCTTCAACGTCTCCGGTGGCAATACCGCCCTTCCAATCGTGCAGGGAATCGGGGTGGCCTCCGCCAGCACGGTCACCGACTCCCTTGTCGAGTTGGTCACCGGCTCGGGCGCCGGGTCCACAATCGTCACCGGTATTCGGTCGGACCAGCGCGGCCTGATCCGCGGCAACACCGTCCATTCCCTGTCCGGCGGGGCCGAGCGCCGGGGAATCTTTGGAGACACGTCGCGCATCGAGGGCAACCGGGTGTCCATTTTCGAAATAGGATCGCCGGTGGTCGTCCTCGTCGGCATTCGGGGATCGGGATCGGACATCACCGGCAACACCGTCATCCTTCGGGTCGGCACGAATCCCGATTCGAGCGCCATCGGCGTGCGGCCCGGCGGATCGTGCAGCGTCACCTCCAACTCCATCGTCTTCGAGAATGCCCCCTTCTCCATCGTCGGCCCCACTCTTTTCGGGATCGCGGTCTTCGGTTCCGGCAACCGCGTCCTGGAAAACACGGTCCACCTGCCCATCGGCGACGGCGCCTCGCCCCCTTCCAGCGTTCGCGCCCTGCAATTCGGGGCGGGTTCCATCCTCAACTTCGCGGGGAGGAACATCCTGTGCCCCGGAATCGGCGACGCCGGCAGCGGCAACACCCTCGGCGCCGGCGCCAACGAGAACGTCCTTTACTGACGCTCCCTCCCCGCCGCCCGCTTTTCCCTTCCCACCGCGCCGGGTGACTGTTTTCCTCGCCCGGCACGGACTCCACGGGGAAGGCGCCCCAGCACATGAACATCCTCTTCATCGGCGACATCTTCGGGCGGCCGGGGCGCACGGCGCTGAAGAAAGCCCTGCCGGGATTGCGCGAGCGCTATGCGCCGGACTTCCTGATCGTGAATTGCGAGAACAGCGCCGGGGGCAAGGGGGTCACCCGCGAGATCGTCAACGAATTGCTCGACCTGGGGGTTGATGTCCTCACCGGCGGCAACCACAGCCTCCACCAAAAGGGATGCGAGCCGCTGTTCGACGAGGAGGAGCGCCTGATCCGGCCGGCCAACTATCCGCCCGGCACGCCCGGGCGCGGATGGACCATCGCGGAGAGCGCCGCGGGGTTCCCCGTCGCCGTGCTCAACATCTGCGGGCGCGCGTTCATGGAAAACTTCGAC
>CAYTRP010000470.1:0-3073 GCA_964440195.1 uncultured Candidatus Sumerlaeota bacterium | reverse complement strand
CCAGTCGCCCCAGAAACACGCGCCAAGAACGACACGGAAATTGGGGAAGGTCCTGGCCATGGTTCATCTTGACGGTGTTCCCCACCCCTCTCCACCCATGACCTTGATGCGCGAGCGCCGATTGCAAATCAGCCGCGCTCAACTTCCCATGTTCCCGTCCAGAGGTCCTCGCTCCCCATGATGATGCGCCCCGAACCCACCCCAACACCCCTCTTCTGGAGGCTCGGCGTCCCCCTTCTTGGCATTCTTGCGGTCGTCGGCATCGTCGCCCTCATCGTCTTCATGCGCGCCCCGGCGCGCCCCATCGAATCCACCACCGCCGGCGAGGAGCAAATGGCGCTCGCCCGCACCCTTTTTGACCAAGGCCAGGCCGCCCGCGCCCTTGTCGTCCTTGATGAACTTGCCCAGACCGCTGGTCGTCGCCCTCTCGGCGAGGACGCACGCTATCTCCGGCTCCAGGCACTCGACCTCGCTGCCCGCAACGCGGATCTCGGCCGGGAATCCGCGGAGTTCCTTGCCGAGTTTCCACGCTCCAGCCGTCGCGTGGATGTCGAACTGCTCCGCCTGCGCGCCGAAGTCGCCCAGGCAGGCCTCTCGCGCCCCGACGTCGTGCGCACCATCGAGGAATTCGTTCGCCAGCATCCCGGGCACCCCGGTGTCACCTCCCTAGAGGTTGCCCTCGCGCGCCACGCCGGAGAACTGGGCGACATGACGGCAGCCCATCGCCGCCTCACCCAACTTGTCGGGCGGGAAGGACTCGACGAGACGACGCGCCGCGAGGTGGAAAGGGAGCTGGGCGACCTCAACCTCAAGGCCCTTTATCGCGGCGAGAGCACTTCGGGCCGCTCCAAGACCTACACCGTCGCCTCTGGCGACAGCGTCTGGGTGATCGCCACGCGCCAGAAGGTGACCCCGGAACTGCTCATGCGGGTGAACAACATCACCAATCCTCGCGCGCTGCGCGTCGGCCAGGTCCTTACGATTCCCGATGTCGATTTTGCCCTCGCCGCCGACATCACCCGCAACACGCTCACGCTGACCAACCACGGCCAATTCGTCAAAGCCTACCCCGTGCGCACCGGCCGCACCGCCGGAACCACCCCCACGGGCGAATTCCGCATCCTCAACAAGAAGTCAGCCCCAACCTGGCGCCCGGGTGACGGTCGCGTCTATCTCCCCGGCGATCCCAGCAATGAACTCGGCACCCGTTGGATGTCCTTCGAGGGCGACATCCTCGGCATCCACGGCACCATCCGGCCGGAAACGGTGGGACACTATGCCAGCAACGGCTGCATCGGCATGAAGCGCGACGACGTCGAGGAACTCTTCGACATCGTCATGGTTGGCACCCCGCTGCGCGTCACCGGCCAGCAGGACACCACGCGCTTCGACGTCATCCCCGAGCGCCCCATCCCTCCGCCCCTCACCGAGCGCGAGATCGCCAGCCTGCCCGCCAACTGACTTCAGGTGAAGTCCACCACCGTCACCGGCCGCTTGGGATCCGCCACCCGCATCACGATGCGGATCGGGTTCGACAGAATCCACAGCCGCCGGTCGATGTACGCCTCGACGCGGTAGATCCCGGGACCGGGGAGCGGAAACGCGATCCGGTTCCCCGTTCCCCAGAACAACGGCAACCCGTCGCAACGCAGCACGAACTCCACCGCCATGGGGAACTCCACGTGCAGGCGCCCGCGCGGCAGATAGCGCGCCGTCTCGCCCAATCCATGGAACTGGCCGCACGCGTCCTCGTACTCGAACCGGAACCCCTGGGTCCGGCCCAGCGAGTGATTGTAGACGTAGGAGCGCCCCTGGCGCAGCGCCGAGTACACCCGCCGTCGCAGCACCTTCATGTCGCCGCCCGCCAATTCCTCGCACTGGATCATCGTCCGCACCGTGCGGAATGAACTCATGTAGGGAAAGAATTCCTTCCACTCCAGCAGCGGCTCCTTGCGGCAGCGCGCATTCACGCCCCCCACGGCCGGCACCAGCCGCTTCTTCAATTCGCGGTCCCACGCCATGATGACCCGCCGGGGCGGGCCGAACAGGCAACGCTCCGGCCGCGCCTGGAACTGCATCGCGCGATTTCCCGGCACGGAGGACAGGAACTCGTCGAGGAACGACCAAACCTCCAGCATGTCCGCACGCTCCATTGCCAACGCGGGCGGCACCAACGCCGACAAGTGGCGCGGGTCGTAGTGGTAACCAATCCCGACGCCCAGGCCACCCTGCTCGCCCACGGCGCGCAGGGCCGACTCCACCGTCGCGTGCATCCCAATCTCATCATCCACATCCAGCGCCAGAAAGTTCCCCTCGGGCGAGAGCACATTCTCACCCGCCAGCACCAGGATCCCCTCGTGCCAACCCTCCAGCTTCTCGCGCTCCGCGCGCGTCACGCCCGCATCCGTCAAGACCACAAAGTCCACGCCCGTCTCGCGGGCCGCGTTCACGATCGTCTCCAGCGGCAGGCCGCCCTGGCGGTCCGTGTGAACGTGCAGCACGCCACTGTAGTTGTAGAGACCCTGGCTCATCACGCGCCTTTGCCCGGCCCGGGAAGGCGAAGCCCGGGAGCAAGCGCGACCCCGCGACCAACCTGCAACAACCGACACGTCATCCGATCTTGTTCCGTTCCCGGTATCGTTGTTTCAGGCAGCCACATCAACAACCGCGCGACTCTGGCGCAATTGAAACGTCTGGCCCACGCTTCACCGGGCGCGTCTCCCGGATCCGCGAGGCGTGGCCACCGAGCACGGCAGGGCAAAATTTGAATGGCCGTGCGCGTGCTGTCGCCCCTCGGCGGGGGCTCGGGTGCATCATGACCTTGTTCCCGTCAGCGCGGCGAAAGGCATCGAATCGCCATCCGCAGCCAACTTCTTCAACTCAAAAACGGATTTTGAAGCACAGAGAACGCGGAGAAAAAGAAGGCGCGAGCCAACAAGGATTTGTTCCATCTCCCGTCCATTCCGTTATCCTGTCCTCTTTGTTTCTCCGCGATCTCTGGGAACCCCGTGCTTGTTCTTGTTTTTCCGTGGGTTTGGGGGTCCGCCTGATCCGGCCGGGAACAACTCCAAGA
>CAYTRP010000469.1:0-3077 GCA_964440195.1 uncultured Candidatus Sumerlaeota bacterium | reverse complement strand
GGTGGGAAGTCGAGAGGTTTTGGGAATCGGGATTCGGGGTTGGAAAATTCGGAAGTCAGGGGACAGAGTTCCGGGAGGGAATGGCGATCGGGAGAGTGGACCATCCCTTGCAAGAGGGTGTTCCTCATTAAGCTGGACAAGGAGAGCTATCCCCGGTTCCGAGAGGCTTCCGCCTGCCGTGCCGGAAATGGGTACGGGTATTTTGAGCGCATCAAAAGCTCCCGGCCAGCGTCAAATCCTGCCCATGCCTGCAAGATTTGACACGACCACGATCCGGAATACCAAATCGGCGCAAGTTCAGGAGATTGACAAATGACCAGCTTACTGCCCGCCACCAGCGCCTGCCTCCTGCTGTCTACGCTGGCGGCGGCCGAACCGTTGCCGCCGCTGACGACGGAGTTAGTGACCACCGTTCCCTCGGGGCTTGTGACATCCATCACCCAAAGTCCGTTGGAGAACGATCGTCGTCTTTTCATAGGGTTGTTGGTGGGGGCGGTCTATATTTTGCCGCCTGATGGATCGCTGAGTCCGTCGCCATTTCTGGACGTGACAGAGATTACAAGCAGGGCTGGCGAATTGGGGTTGTTTGGCATGAAATTCCACCCCCAATTCGGAGAGACGAACTGGTATTTTTTCATCAACCATTCGCTGTCCACTGGTGGTACCGCGCTCGCGCGCTACGAAATGAGCGAGGACGATCGGACCGTCGTGGATGTCAATTCCCGACGGGTCGTTTACTTGGGCAATTCCACGGTCATCCATAACGCCGGCGACATCCACTTCGGTCCGGACGGCTACCTCTACATCGCGACCGGAGACTACAGCTCCGGATGCTCCGCGCAAAACCCCGCGCTGCGTCACGGGAAGATCATGCGAATAGACGTGGATCAAAGCATCGACACGCCACCGTACCACGGCATTCCAGCCGACAATCCGTTCGTGGGAAATCCCGGCTGGCTGGATGAAGCCTATTTCATGGGCCTGCGCAACCCGTGGCGTTTTTCGTTCGACCGCGCCACTGGGGACATGTGGATCGCCGATGTGGGGCAAACCTCACGCGAAGAAGTAAACCACGTCGTGTTCCCTTTTGATGGCGGCCTGAACTTCGGCTGGCCAATGTGGGAGGGAGATGTCAAAACAGTTTCCAGTTGTGGAGCGAATCCTCCCGATGGATTCAAGGAACTGACGCCCCCGGTCCATGCGTATCCGCGTGCGGTGGGAACAACGATCATTGGCGGGTTTGTCTATCGTGGATCGAAAATCCCGCAACTCCAGGGACGCTACGTCTTCGGAGACATGGGCTCTGGACGGATTTGGGCCATTGACCCGGCGGACTATTCCGTCGAGGAAGTTTTGAGTTTGAGACTGTCTTCGTCTTTTACGACCTTCGGCGAGGACCGTGACGGAGAACTTTACATTGGGAAAAGCCCCCAAGTCCTGCGCATTATCCCCGTCCCGCCAGCGGAGATAATGGACCATCTGCGGATGGAGTAACGATCCCAGACTCCCGCCCTCACATCACCTCGATCCGGAACCATGTCAGCAGCGCCTTGCCCGGCTCGGCCACAATCTTTGCAGGCGTGTTGATGGCGTTGTTGGGGCCGGCCCATGGCTCGATGCAGACAAAGTCCGCGTCGCGCTGGGACCAGAACTGGATGTGCCGCAGGGACGGGTTCATCGTCAGCCGGATCGTTCCGAGGCCGGGAACTTGGTAGTTCGAGACACCCTTGGGCGGTGCCTTGACGCCAAAGTCAAACTCGCCATCGAGAGTCAGCGCCGCCGGATCGAAGCCCGGCAGATCCGTCGCGACCAAGGCCTTCGCCTCGGATGGACAGATGAAATAAGGGTGCCATCCCGGGGCGATGGGCATGGGCCCGGTGCCGATGTTCATGACAAGCAGTTCGACCTGGATGCCGTTGGGAATGAGCAGGCAGGTTTGTTCGATTTCAAAGTCGAACGGATAAATGGAGCGCAGAGTGGAATCGAGGACAAGTTGCGTGCGAAGCTGCACGGCATTCTGACTGACGACCTTCCACGGGCGTTCGCGGGCAAAGCCGTGTCGGCTGATGCGGGTATTCCGGGGGCGCAAGCGCCCATCTTCGAGCACGCCGGCGAACGGAAAGAGAATCGGGATCCCTCCCCGCACCGAACGCGCGGGGTCTTCGAACGTCTCCCGGTCAAGGTACAGGATCGGTTTGTCGTCGATCTCCAGGTGCGTGATGATGCTACCGCGCATGGGTGCGATGCGGGCGCGCACTCCGCCATAGTCGAGGGTGATCTCTTCGAAGACCATAGGCCGGGTTCTCCCAGCGTCTTGATTCAAGTGGCGAAGACGCCTGATTCCGGCTCCGGTTCTCGATCATCGCAACGGGGCGGGCAATCGTCTTTGACAATTCTCAATGCCGGGAAAGCGGATGCCCAAGGAGGCGATTCCACTCTTGACCCCCTGCGGCCCGACTGCCCTTTGCTGCACATCCTGCTGGCGGGAGCCGTCGCCACGCTCGGCGCGACCAAAAGAGGAAGCGCTTGAGCAGGGGACTTTGGACGGCTCCAAGCAAACCCCCAATCGGAAAGAACGAGAAACCCATGGAATTCGTACGGATCGAAATGCTGGTGCCGCTTATCGGCCTTGGAGGTCTGGGGGTCGTCCTCGCCCTCTTCCTGTCGATCATGAAGCAGCCCGCCGGGGAAGGCCGTCTCAAGGAAATCTCCGACGACATTCACAAGGGCGCGATGGTTTTCCTCAGCCGCGAGTTCCGGATGCTCGGGATTTTCGCCCTCGTGATCGCGGTGGTGCTCATGTTCAAGAACTGGCAGGAGGCCATGGCCTTCGTTTTCGGCGCCGTGGCTTCGGCCGCCGCGGGGTTCATCGGCATGTACGCCGCCACCAAGGCCAACGTGCGCACCACGGTCGCGGCCCGCGATCAGGGAATGTCGAGCGCCCTGACAACGGCCTTCTTCGGCGGGTCCATCATGGGGCTCACCATCGCTTCGGTCGGCCTGATCGGCATCGGCGGCCTCTTTCTCTTTTTCGGCCAGACCGAGGACGACGCGCACGTCATTCACGGCTTCGCGAT
>CAYTRP010000468.1:0-3081 GCA_964440195.1 uncultured Candidatus Sumerlaeota bacterium | reverse complement strand
CCGGCACCGGCGGCGTCCCCTCGGGATCCGCGTCCGGCTCGCGCGGCTTCCAATCCTCCCGAGTCAACGCCCGCATCCCCCACTTTGCCCGCGCCTTGTCGCAGCGCTCGTTGGGCGTCACGCCGTCCTCATACGACGGGGCAAACTCGCGGCAAGCCGTCGAGCGGTTCACATGGATCGTGCACATCACCGCCGTGCCGATCTCGCCATGCAGCGCGATGCACCGTGGCTCCTCCCGGTTCGTCCCCTTCATGACCCTCAGGAACGGCGTCAGCTTCTCCGTCAACTCCACGGGCACGCCGCCGGGCCTCGCGTCATTCCCCTCCGCCCAATAAAACGACGCCCGGAAATACGCGCAGCAGGCACCACATTGCAGACACGGATTCGGATCCAAGAAGGCGGCGCCCCCGGCGCTCGGCGACCTCGGCCGTCAGGCAGCACCGCGACGCGGGACACCCGGCTGGCCGTCAGGCAGCCACCACGGACCCCGCCCGAAATCAAGGCCGATCCGCGCGGGCGGGCCTGTCCCGTTGGCGAAAACGGCCACGGAAAACCCCCAAATGCCGCCATGAGCGCGGCAACGCCCCGACCTCAACCCTCCCTCTGAAACGCCCGGTCCAGAACTTCGAGGAGGTCCGGAATCTTGAACGGCTTGCTCAAGTACTCGAACGCCCCGCTCTTCATCACCTCGTAGTACTGCTGCACATCAAGATACGCCGTGATCAGGATCACGCGCAACTCGGGCCGCAACTGCCGCACTTCCTTCAGCAACTGCAGCCCATCCTTCACCGGCATGCGCACGTCGCTCACCAGCACATCAAAGTCCGGATTGGCCCGCAGGACCTCCAGGGCCTCGGCGCCGTCCGCCGCCACGGCCACGTCATACCCCTCGCGGGTCAGCGTGCGCCGCAGCAACCCGCGCATCTCCGCCTCGTCCTCCGCGATCAGCAAACGCCTGCCGCCGGAATCCATTCGGCAATACTCCGTCCGCTTGGATGACACGCTTATTCGCTGACTTCCACGGCCGGATTCTCGATGTTCTCCATCACGTAGGCCAACAACACCTCGGTTTCTTCCTCCGTGCAGCGGTAACTTCCGCCGCCCGCGAGATGCACCGTCATGTAACGCGTGTCCTCGGAGGCAAAGACCTCCATCCGCGTCACCTGGTCGAGGTTCAGGTATTCCGAAAGCGAAATCCGCACGATGCGCATGAAGGAATGATCTCCCGGGAAAAGTGTGCTCCCGCAAATGACCCGCCGGTGCCCGCCGGGTGCTAGCGAAAAGGGGGCAACGAAGCCTCGCCGCCCCCCCAAGCTCAAGGGCCCGGGTTGTGCTCCCCGCGCCGCCACGCACGCGTCACGTCGGTCACGTTCATCGACGTGATCGCCACGCCCTCCAGTTCGGGGCGCTTCAACACGCTCGCCACGCGCTCGAAGACCGGCGCGATCACCGCATCCTCCTCCAGCAGGATGCGCTCGCACTCGATCAACAGCTCCAGCCGCTTGTCCGCGTCGCGCTCGCTGCGCGCCGCAAGGAACGCCGCGTCGTACTTCTCGCTCGCGTACCCCGTGCGGTTGTTCCCGTTCTTGGACTCGAAGATCTCGAGAAAGGTGAGCGGATCCGCGTAGTCGCCAATCCACGAACCGCGGCAGATGGCATAGTCCCGGTTGTCCAGCTTGTCCAGCAGCGTCGGCCATTCCATCACCGCCAGCGACGTCTCCACCCCCAGTGCATCGCCCCACAGGCGCTGCAGGATCTCCGCCACGTCCCGATTCATCTCCGTCTCGTTGTAGGCATGCTCGATACGCCCCATCGACTTGCCGCCCGGCCCGTATCCCGCCCGCGCGAGCGCCTCCTTGGCCTTCTTCACGCTCGCCGCGTAGTCCGAGTTGTCAATGAACGCCGGGGCGTGGTCGCGATAGTCCTTTCCCGTGTGCATCACGATCCCGCGCGGGATGAAGCCCCGCGAGGGTTGCTCGCCCTTGCGCGTGACCCGCCCGGTGATCAGCGGGCGGTTGATCGCCAGCGAGAATGCCCGCCTCACGTCCGCGTTGTCGAAGGGGGGGCGCGTGTTGTTGATCGCGATGTACTCCTTGGCGATGATCGGTCTGCTGAAGAACTCCGGCTTTCCCCGCCACTGGTCCGCCTCGCGCGAGGGGATCGAGGCCGTCATGTCGATGTCGCCCGCCAGGAAGGCCTGCTGCTCCGTGCTCTCGTTCTCGATCAGCCGCATGATCACCTGGTCGAAGTGGATGTTCTCCGCGTCCCAGAAGTGAGGGTTCCTCGACATCACCAACCGGTCCTTGGGCAGCCACACATCCAGCTTGAACGGGCCGTTGCCGATGTAGGTCTCGGGCTTCGTCCACCAAGTGGCTCCGTGCTCCTCGATCGTCGCCTCGTGCAGCGGGAACCACGCCGAATGTTGCACCAGGCTCAGGAAATACGGCGCCGGATCCACCAGCCTGTACTCGATCGTCAGGTCATCGAGCGCCCGGATCCCCAGCTTGCCGTCATCCTTGCCGTCCGACTTGTAGAACTCCTCCCCACCCTCCAGGAACATGAAGACCATCGACGCGTAGTTCGCGCCCGTCGCCGGGGTCAGGATACGCCGCACGCCATACACATAGTCATGCGCCGTGCGCGGGTCGCCGTTGCTCCACTTTCCATCCGCACGCAGCTTGAAAGTCCACGTCATGTAGTCGTCGCTGTGCGTCCAGCTCTCCGCATCCGCCGCGAAGTACTGGCCCTCGGGGTTTGTGCGCACCAGCGGCTCGAACATGTGGATCACCGCGTCGAACGACGGGATGTCGTACAGGAGCGAGGGATCGAGGAACTTGGGCGACGCGCTTTGGTTGAAGCGCACCACGCCCCTGGGTGCCGGCGGCGCATTGCCCGTCCGCTCCGACGTTCCACCCTCCGGTGATCCGCAGCCCGGCAGCACCAGGGCCCCCACGAGCAACGAACACCATCCGGCAAGAAGCATGACCACTTGGAAGGATCGCATGGAATCTCTTTCTCCGGCGCAGGTTATCCGCCAAGGCAGCCATTGACCGCCCCGTCACGCGGGCTTACACCCATGGC
>CAYTRP010000467.1:0-3089 GCA_964440195.1 uncultured Candidatus Sumerlaeota bacterium | reverse complement strand
GCAAGCACTTGCCACCGGGGACCCGGAAAGTGTTACCCATGTCCCCGGTTGTTCACAAAGCGGCGGGCGTTCCATGCTCCTTCCGCTATCCCTCCTGCCAAAGGCAAGCTCCATGGCCAAGTCATCGCGTCCGCAAAAGGCACCCCCCAAAGTGGCGCCCCCTGCTCGCGCCAAGAAGGCGGCGGACGCCAAGAAGGCCAAGGAACCCCTCGTCCTGCCCGACGAGATATTCAGGAAGAAGGCCCCCAAGCCCGCCAAGGCCCCCAAGGTTCACAAGCCGCGTTTCCGGCGCTCCGAGGCCATTCTTGCCGTCAGCGATGTTCCCGCGACGGTTCGCTATTACAAAGACGTGCTGGGGTTCTCCAATGAATGGTTCTGGGGGGAGCCGGCCACCTTTGGCGGTGTCTCCCGGGGGGATGTCGGCGTCATGTTCCACTTGCAGCCGCACCTCCAGCCCCACGTCGCGGGCCACGAGCACTACATCTTCGTCCGCGACGTGGACGCGCTGTACAAGGAACACCAGGCTTCGGGCGCCCTGATCATCGATCCCATCGCCGACCGCCCCTGGGGCCTGCGCGAGTACTTCGTGCGCGACCTCAATGGCTACCACCTGCGCTTCGGCGAGTTCCTCAAGAAGATCGAGGAACGCCGCCGGAAGGCCGAAAAGAAGAAGTAAGCGCCGGCATCCTCCGCCTTCTTCGCCTGGTTCCTCCCGCCGGAGACAAAGGGGAAGGAATTGGAGGAGTTTTGATCACCCCCAACTCGAATCGCAGAACGCGGAACGAAGAACTCGGAACCCCTTCAACCTCCGCTCAACTCCTTGGCCCTCTCCGTCGCGGCGTTGACCGCGCCGCGCATGGCCGCGCGGAAGCCCGCCTTTTCCAGGAACGCGATGCCGCGCTCCGTCGTGCCGCCCTTTGACGTCACCCGCGCGCGCAGAACCTCGGGGCCCTCGCCCCCGTCGCGCGCCATCAGCGCCGCTCCCACCACCATCTGCTTCACCAGCGTCGTCGCCTCGAACTCCGAGAAGCCCTGCTCCTTTGCCGCTTCCAGCAATGCCTCGATGAGCAGGTACACATAGGCCGGCCCCGTCCCGGAGAGACCGGTCACCGCATTCATCTGGTCCGCGCGAACGACGACCGTGACCCCGACCGAGTCGAAGATGCGACGCGCGAGGTTCAGGTCCGCCTCCGACGCGTGGGGCCCGGCGCACAGGCCACTGGACCCCTGCCCGATGAGCGCGGGCGTGTTCGGCATGACTTGGATCACGCGGGGGTTGGGGCACTCCTCATGGGCGAGCGAGGCCTCGATCCGCGAGGCGGGCGTCCCCGCGAGGATTGAGATGACCAGGTGATGCGGCTTCACAAGGGGTTGAATTTCCTGTGCCAGCTCATCGAAGCCCTGCGGTTTGACGGCCAGCAGGATCACGGTCGCGTCGGCCAGCACCTCGGCGTTGTTCCGCGCCACCCGTGCACCGGTTTCCTTGGCGAGCATGAACGCCCGGTCCGTGTGGATGTCGGACAGGATCACCTGCGAGGGGCGGATCACGCCCTTGATCTCCAGACCTCGCAGCAGCGCCCCGGCCATGTTCCCCGAGCCCACAAACCCAAGCCGAAGGGAAGGGTCCAGCGGTGTCCTGTCGTAGGAAATCATCATCGGGAGGTTTCCCCCTTTGGATGAGTGAAAGTCTTCGCCCGCCACATGGGAAGGCTGATGGAAAAATCTGATTCTCGTTGACGTGGGGCGGCAAGGCTCAAGACTTACAAGGCCATGTGGGAGGTCGAGTTCACCGATGAATTTGAAGATTGGTGGGACTCGCTCGGTCCAGACGAGCAGGAGTCCATTGCCGTGAGCGTCGCCCTACTCCAAAAGAAGGGTCCATCCCTTCCGTTCCCCTACTGTTCCGGTGTCAGGCAATCCAGACATTCACACATGCGGGAGTTGAGAACTCAGCACAAGGGAAAGCCCTACAGGACTTTACACGCCTTCGACCCGCGCCGTGTCGCGAGGGCGGCTGCAAGGCAGGGGATGACAACTGGTATGACGCGCATGTGCCCAAGGCCGATGCAATCTACGACCAGCACTTGAAAGAGATCGAGCGCGAGGCAAAGAACGATGGCTAAGAATTTCCAGACACTGGTTGACCGGATAGACCCGGAACGGCGAGCGCGCATCAAGTCCCGCGCCGAGAAAGAACTCGAGCGCCTGGCGCTTCGGGAACCGCGCGAAGCGAAGAGCGTCACTCGCGCCGTCGAATTGCCCAAAGTGAACGGTTCGCGCAAGAGAAGCAAACAGACATCCAAGTAGCCGCGCCGCTACCGGTCCGCTACCGGGCGGCTATGCTGCTCGCAGGCGCTTTCGTAAAGTTCAGCCAACCCCCGGTAACTCGTGCCCGCGTCCGGCGTTTTCCAGATCGCGCCGATCACCGCGGGCGAGACTCGTGTTCCCGTGCCTCGCGCCGCCGCCAGAACCTCGCCGAGGTTCCCGCCATGAATTCCACCGATCGCCACCAAGGGCAATCTTCCCGCGAGTTGCCTGGCGGCAAACTCCACCAGTTCCACCCCCACCATCGGGTCGGGATTCGCCTTGGTCGTGGTTCCAAACACGGGCCCCACGGCAATGTAATCCACCGGCTCGTCGAGCGCCGCCAGGAACTGCGCGCGCGAATGCGTCGACACGCCGAGCAGCATCCCGGGGCCGATGATTCTCCGCGCCTCGGCGGGGGAGAGATCGCCCTGGCCGACATGCACACCATCGGCACCGATGCGCGCGCCCAACTCCACGAAGTCGTTCACGATGAGCCTCGCCCCCGCCGCGCGGCACACCGCGACGCACGCGCGAAACTCCTCCTCCATCTCATCGGGCGCGCGATGCTTCTCGCGCACTTCGATCAACCGCGCACCGGCCTCGACCAGCAGCCGCACCTGTTCAAGATGCGACCGTCCGGCCATTTCCGCATCCGTGATGGGGAACAACCCGCCGGGGAATAGCGGGGTGCTCATTGATAGACCGGCACTGCGGGATCAACCTCCAGCGACCACGCATGGATTCCCCCGGCGAGGTTCTCCACGTTCACGAATCCCTGCGCG
>CAYTRP010000466.1:0-3093 GCA_964440195.1 uncultured Candidatus Sumerlaeota bacterium | reverse complement strand
AAAACAGATTTTGAAGCACAGAGATCGCAGAGAACGCGGAGAAAAAGAAGGCGCGAGCCAACAACGATTTGTTTCCTATCCCGTCCATCCCGTTATCCTGTCCTCTTTGTTTCTCCGTGTTCTCTGCGATCTCTGTGCTTGTTCTTGTTTTTCCGTGGGTTTGGCGGTCCGTGGTTTGAATCCGCGCGTCGGCTCCACTCGACATCCCTCCCAGCCCGTGGTCGCTTTTCGTCACCGACGCGGTGGTGCAACCGTTCCCGACCCCGCGATCCCCCTGGAAGGCCGAGTTGCCATGCGCTTGGGAAAGCTTTGTTCCATCGCCCTGTGTGGATTCCTGGTGGCGGGCGCCCTTGCCCGGGCCGAGGCGCCGCCGGAAATCCGCGCGGTCTATGTCCCCACCTTTTCAACCTATACCCTGGCGATGTCGCGCAACGTCGTCGATGCGGTCCTGGACAGCAACATCAACCAGGTGTATGTGCAGGTGCGCGCCCGGGGGGATGCGCTGTATTTTCCCAACCGCCTGGACGCGACCTACCCGAACGCCGAGCCGCGCGGACAGCTTTATTCACTCAACCCCGCCGACCTTGACGTCCTCCAGTACTACATCGACCGGTTGCAAAACGCCGACCCGCCGGTGGAGGTCCATGCCTGGGTGACGGTGTACAACAGTTGGAACCGCGCCTTTGATCCGCCCAGCCCCGATCACATCTTCAATGCCCACCGGGATTGGCTGACCTATCGCCGGAACGGAATCCAGTACGGCGGCGGTTCGGAGGACGGTGCCCTCGATCCGGGGCACCCCGAGGTGCAGGAACACCTGTTCAACGTCTTCATGGACATCGTGCGCAATTACGACATCGACGGGTTGCACCTCGATTACGTGCGCCTGATCGATTCGGATGCGGGTTATCATCCGGTGGCGAAGCAGCGCTTCCTGGAGGAAACCGGCTGGAATTTCGACACGCAGAACGCCAGCGGACAGCTTGACGTGGTCTATCGCGCGTGGCGGCGGGACAAGGTCGCGGAACTGGTCCAGCGCGTGCACGACCGGATCCAGCTTGAGAAGCCGTGGGTGAACTACTCGGCCTTCATCGTGCAGTTCACGGACCAGATTCGCAACCTGGCGCAGGGGTACAATTGGTGGATCGCGCAAGGCGTGTTGGACACGCTGCACCCGAGCACCTATTCCTCATCGGTCTCGACAACGGTGAGCCGCTGGAACAGCGCGCGGGATCGACTCGCCCAGAACAACAACCAAAACACGCGGCAGATGGTGGCGGCGGTGGGGTCCTACCTCTACACGGATCCGCCCGTCGATCCGCCGCAGCCGCAGAGAAATCTGGAGGCGGTGAATCAACTGCGCGGCAATGCGCGCAAGCCGGACGGATTCAATTTCTTCGCCTATGCGGCGCTGTTCAACAACGGCAACCTCACGCCGCGCGACCTGATGGCGCGGGACTTGTTCGATACGGGCGGCCCGATGGACGATTGGGCGCCAGTCCCGATCCCGGCGCACAAGGCGGCGAAGGGGATGGAGCGCATCCCGCCGAATCCGCCGATGTCGCCCGGCGTCACATTGGATAACGGTTCACCGCGCGTTTCCTTCGCGCGCCCCGACCCCGCCGCCGACGGCGACCGGCCGGTGCGCTATCGCCTTTACCGCGACACCAAGGCCGATGTGGATTTGAATTGGGCCAATCTGGTGATGGAGTGGTGGGACCCCGGCTCTCCGCGCGAGACGTTCACCCATTCGGACATCACGGCGCCCACGGGCATGCTGTTCTACAAGGCGGTGGCGTTCGACGAGTGGAACAACCGCGCCGTTTCCGGCCCCATCGGACCCGTCACGGTATCGGCGGGCAGCACCACCTACATCATCGAAACCCGCGCGGGTGGAAAGAATGTGGGCGATTACTCGGAGACGGGGAGTTTCTCCGACAGCACCTCGCACAGCACGGCCCCGGGGACAACACCGGGGATCGGCTCGCGGTACATCACGCGCACGAATGCGACAGCCCCCGCGTCCATCGCGCGGTTCACTCCATCGGGCCTGCCGGATGGCGAGTATCGCGTCGCCGTGACATGCTTCAATTTCGCCAGCGCTAACGCGCAGGGCATCACGGTGCGCGTCGCCGACGCGGAGGGCATTGAAGAAACCACGTTCGACCTGACCGCCGCGAACGCAGGGAATCAGTGGGCACCCGTGGCGACCATGACGATCACCGAAGGGGCGGAGCATTTCATCGAGTTCGACAACACCACCCAGATCAACATCGGCACATCCACCAACGCCCGCATGAACGCCGCCGCCGTGCGGTTCGAGGCGCTGTCACCCACGTTCGAGCCCAAGCCGCCCGTGACCGAACCCGCGCCCACGTTCCCCGTCGGCGGCGAAGTCATCGTGGACAATGCGCCGCACATGCTGCACTGGGACGGGCGCATTGTCGGCAGTCCCGACAATGGAAAGTGGGCGCTGAACGACACATTCACCGGCTATTACAACACGAACGCGCGCTTCGTCGCCCCGGCGAATTATCCGCCGTTCGATCAATACGCCGTGTGGGTGGTGGACCTGCCCCGCGCGGGCCGGTGGGCCATTGACGGCTGGGTGCGCGACAACACGATCTTTGCCCGGGGCGCGCAGTATCGCTTTGTCGATGGGGACGGCATCGTTCGCGACACCGCCACCACCCAACGCACCGGCACCGACAGCAACACCACCGGCGGATGGCACATCAACGTGGATGGCGTGGACGACGCCGGAGCCTATTACTTCAACAAGGGCCGCGTGTACGTCACGATTTACGGCAACTCGGCGTTCACGAACGAAAACGTCATCGCCGACGCGCTGCGATTTCGGTTGGTCGCCGTGGATGCCCAGCAAACAAGCAGCCTGGCCGTGTATTAGGGCATTTTGCAATTCCTGTATCCCTCTGGGCATTGCCAACGGCTCGCGTCCCATCCGGGACGCGGCGTTTCGCGCTCTGTTCCCGGCATCGCGCTTCGGACGATGCCGGCTATTGAAATGCGGGATCAAAACAGCACAAGCTCCACGGGATCGGCGAAGGCAAAGCCGTCGTGGCGGCTACAATT
>CAYTRP010000465.1:0-3131 GCA_964440195.1 uncultured Candidatus Sumerlaeota bacterium | reverse complement strand
AACGACTCCATGCCGTCGCGCTGGCAGCGCGTGGGATCAATCGCAAAGGCGGTTCCGGGGGGAGGCGCGTCTCCCGGAATGGCCATCTGGCGCGGCCCGAATTGGGGGGCCGCCAATGCTCTCTCCTTGACCTCCTGTTTTAGTATGCGAGGGAGATTTTCGTAATTTAATGCGAAAATCATACAGGGAGGGAAGTGCCCATGTTCCTGCGCCACTCGTTGCCCCCGGTTGTCGTGGGCCTGTTGCTGTCATTGCTGGCGATTCCGAACGCGCACGCGCTGGACTTCACCGTGAACAGCCTTGGCGACGCGGACGCGGCCAATCCGGGCGACGGGACAGCGTTGACCGCCGGAGGGGTCATCACGCTGCGGTCGGCGCTGCGGGAAATCCTGCATCATGGGCAGGGCGGAACGGCGGACTTCGCGCCCGCCCTGTTCGCGTCCGGCCCGGGGGAGATTCAACTCACGGAGCAGCTTCCCCCGATCACCAAGGGACTGACCATCGCCGGCCCGGGGGCCAACCTGCTCACGCTGCGTGCCACGTCGGGGCGGATTTTCATGCTTCAGAGCCCACTGGGCCCCGTCTCCATCAACAACCTGAGCATGACCGGCGCGACGGATTCCGCGATCAACATCACGCAGACGGTCACCTCCATCACGCGTTGCGTCCTTTACGACAACGCCGGAACGTTGGAGGGCGGGGCCATCGACCTTGACGACGGCGCCTATCTCGTCCTGAGCCAGAGCCGGATAGGCCCGAACAACCGTGCCCAGTTCGCGGGGGGGATCGATGCGGACGTGGGACTTCCAAACACGCTCGTCGCCTACAACACCCTGTTCATCAATAACTCGGCCACCGTGGGCGATGGGGGCGCCGCTTACTTCGCCAACGGAGGGACTGGCCGATTCCTGAACTGCACGTTCGTTGACAACTCGGCCCTCATTTCGGCGGGGGCCATTCGTCGCGTGGGCTCCAGCGGCAGTCTTCAGTTGATCAACTGCACGATGACCAACAACACCGGCCTCGGCGGCGCCGGCGGGGCATTGAACCTCGCCAATTCGGACGGATTGTCCCTTCTAGTCAACACGGTCGTGGCCGAGAACACGGGCGCAAGCGCCCCGGACATCAACGGCCCGGTGAGCACGGACTCCGAACACAGCTTCATCGGCATTGGCGGCTCGATGACCGGCATCGTCCATGGCGCCAAGGGCTGCGTTGTCGGCACGTCCGGTTCTCCCGCCCAGCCCCTGCTGGGCCCCTTGGGCATGTACGGCGGCTTTCATCCCACGCGGGTTCCAATACCCGCCAGTCCGCTCGTAAATGCCGGCACGGCCAGTATCCCGGCGCCATTGGTGAACGTCGGCATACTGCTGGACGCCCGCGGCCTGTCGCGCCTGGTTGGCCCGGCCGTCGATATTGGCGCGGTGGAGTTTCAGCCTTCCGACGCGGCGGTTCCCGGCGACATCAACGGCGACGGCGTCGTGACCGTGGCGGACGTGACGGCGCTCGGCAATCACCTCGCCAACGGCAGCCCGATCACCGGCGACGGCGACATCAACAACGACGGCGCCACCAACCATCTGGACGTGCAGGCGCTGGCGGACGGGATCGCGGACGGGTTGTATTGAGACGATAGCCGGGGCCGCGTTGACCGGCGGCTCCGGCGCCCGTTCCCTTCGGCAAAAACGACAAAAAAATGTCCGCGCCGTCATAATCCGGTAACATTCCCCTGCGAGGGATGGACACGCGGGCAGGAACCGCGTATCCATTCCCCTCAGGGAGAACGACCGATGAAGCGTCTTTGCATTCCGATTGCGTTGGCCGTGCTGTTGGCCACCGGCGGCGCCGCCGAACCCATCGCCGATCCGGCGGTGGCGTTGGAGAAAGCCGTCCAGATCGAGCAAACCACTGGCAACGCCGCCGAGGCCGAACGCCTGTACCGCGAGATCATTGGGGACCAGAAGCGCCGGGAAAGCGCCGCCGCCGAGGCGCGGTACCGGCTGGGGGCGATGCTGCTGAAACAGGGGAAGGCCGAGGAAGCAATGCCCGTGCTGTTGGGACTTTGGGACAATCGCCAGGCCAGCGCGGAATGGCGCGACAAAGCCATGGCTCTCGCGGCGGAGAATAACATCCAGCTCGCCGTTTCCAGTTCCGGCGCCATGGGGGGGATGTTCGGGTCCGATCCCGCGATGGGCGCCCCGGGGATGATGATGGGAGAGGGCTTTGGCATGTCAGCTTTTGGCGGGGCGTTCTCGGGCCCATCGCAGGAACAACTCGATGAGGCTGAAGAGTTGGTTGGGCGGCTGAAACTCAATCTGGAGGGGATCGCCATGGGGATTGCCGAGAAGGAGCGGCTCCTGGTGGATCGCCAGCCGCTCAATTCGGCGGGCGCCGGGGCAGCGGTACCGGGACAATCGCAGGCACAGATCGATGAGGCGGAAGAGTTGGTTGGGCGGTTGAAACTCAACCTGGAGGGGATCGCCATGGGGGTTGCCGAGAAGGAGCGGCTCCTGACGGATCGCCGACCGCTCAGCCAAGGGGAAAACCCCTTTGGCTTCGGCATGCCAGGGTTTGGGGGCGAGATGATGGGGGGACCAATGCAATCCTCCATGCCCATGAGGTCACTGGAACAGATTCGGGAAGCGGAATGGTTGCTGACCCGGCTGGAGGTGGAATCGAACCGCCGCGAGTTGGATCTAAAGATGGCGGACCCCGGCGCGAGCCACCCCGACTACCAGATGGACCTGCGGCGTGAGGAATCCCTTCGGAATCTTGTTGGCCTCGTGCGCGCAAACCCCGAGGCGCCCAATCAATGGATCAAGCTGGGCGAATTGCTGCTTGGCCAGGAGAACCTTGCCGGCGCGGAATCCGCGTACAAGCAAGCGCTCGAACTTAAGCCGCCATCTCAAGTGGAAGCCAGAGTCCAAAGCATGCTGGGGCAGATCGCCATGAAGCAGGACAGGGATGACCAGGCCAGGATGCATTTCACACACGCCATGCGCGCGGATGACAGATTGATGGCTTCCTTCATGGGATTGGCGGCTCTCGCCGAGAAGGAGGGCGACACAAATGGCGTCATTCGACAGTTGCATCATGTCCTGGATTGGGAGCCGGACAACCGCGAGGCGCGC
>CAYTRP010000464.1:0-3133 GCA_964440195.1 uncultured Candidatus Sumerlaeota bacterium | reverse complement strand
GGGCCACGACTTCGAGGTTCAGGTCCTCACGGCCGGCCAGTCGCTCGCAAATACGGGCGACCAACAGCCCGGGGCCGTCCGTCTCGTAGGTGTTGAGGGCGATCAGGACGCGCAAGGGCGGGGTCTCCGGTCAAAAAGGAAGCGCCTCCGGGGGAGGGCGGTCGAGTGAAACCATGAGGGTTGCCGGGGAGATTCGCCGGACCGAATGCCGCGGCAACCATCGCCAATACCGCACAATGCTTTATCCAAAGGCAGCTTGTCCTTGACTGGCCCGGGCGGCAATGGCTTGCATCCATTTGACTCCGCAGAGGAGTAGACGGCGACCCGGTCCATCATCCCCTCCTTCTGGTTTGCCCGTGCGGTTCCTCTTCGCGAAGAAAAAAGTTCGGGAGCTTTATGAATCGGAAAAGGGTGCCGAAAAATACCCGGAAAGCGTGGTGGACGCTGTCATCGTCTTTCAAGCAACTCCGTCCGCCCGCGCGCCTTGTTCACCCCTGCAGGATCCTCCACCGGGAATTGGAAGCGCGTGGATGGGAAATCCACGACTTGGCGAAGAAGATGGGATGTTCGCCACAGATCGTCAGCGAGATCGTGGCCGGCAAAAAGCAAATCACCCCCAAGAGGGCGGCCCAACTCGGCACCGCGTTCGGCACGAGCCCGGAGTTCTGGAATAACCTCGCAAGAAACTATCGCTTGGCGCTGAAGAAGGAAAACGCCGTGGTCGAGGTATAACACGCCGCAAGGCTGCGCGGGAAGACACGAAGCACGCGGCGGCTGGTTCCACATTTCGGCGGTACTCATGGCACAAGAAACGGCAATGTCCCAAGAGGAAATCGACGCCATCGTCGCGCGCGTCGAAATCCGTCTCGTAGAACTTGGCGAGCCGCAAAGCGTCGATCTCGGAGTGAATCGAAAGTCCACGAAATACGAGGACAATTGGCTCTATGTCGGCATCCCCCCCCACGACTGGAGGCCATCGCGCCTCCGAGTACGCGGAGTGGCTTTCCAAGATTGAACGCGAACTGCGCGACGACAAGAGCGTTGGCGTCAACGTCCTCCTCGTCCCCGTTCATCCCGGCTATTGAAAAACCGCCCCCAAGCGGGGGCGGTGGAGTGAAGCCATGGCGTTTTTGCCGCCGCGTCAGATGCTGGGGACCGCTCGGGCCGCCGTCGGCTCGGGCGATGTCTTGAGGGCGGCGCGGGCCTTTTCGACGAGGGCGGTGAAGCCCGGCGCGTCGTTGATGGCGATTTCGCTCAGCATCTTGCGGTCGATCTCGATGCCGGCAATGTTGAGCCCGTTGATGAGGCGCGAGTAGGCGATGTTGTTCGCGCGGCAGGCGGCATTGATGCGGGCGATCCAGAGCTGGCGGAACTCGCGCTTCTTGGCCTTGCGGTCGCGGTAGGCATAGGCAAGGCCCTTGCGGACCGTTTCCTTGGCATTCTTGAAAAGGCGATGGCGCCCCTGGTAGGCGCCGCGCGCGGCCTTGAGCACCTTCTTGCGGCGTGCGCGCGTTTGGACGACGTTCTTTGTTCTCGGCATGGAAGGGATCTCCTTGGGCGATTGGTCGAGGGTGAAGCTTGGCTGACACGCGTGTCAGGAACAGATCATCTTTTCGACGCGCCGCTGCTCACTCTCGTGGATGATGCCCTTCTTGCGGAGGTGGCGCTTGCGCTTGGCGTTTTTCTTGGTCAGGATGTGGCGAAGATTCTGCTTCTTGTGCTTGAAGAGGCCCGACGCGGTCTTGCGAACGCGCTTCTTCATCCCGCTGCGTGTCTTCATTTTTGGCATGACGATTCTCCGTCGATGGTCTGGTATGGCGTGGGTGGATCAGGACTGGACGGTGGATGCTTTTTCCGCCGTGTCCGGAGAGGTTGACGTCTTTCCCGGCTTCCAGTCCTTGCGGCGGGCCAGGATGAGGTGCATGAAGCGGCCCTGGCGCGAGGGCTGGGACTCGGGCTCGCCGATGTCCTGGATGATGTTGATGACGGCGGCCATGAGCGCCTCGCCGAGTTGCGGGCGGCTTTGCTCGCGCCCCCGGAACTCGAGCGTGATCTTGACCTTGTCGCCCTCCTCCAGGAACTCTCGCGCCTTGCGCATCTTCACGTCGCGGTCGTGGGGGTCGATCGTGACGCGCATCTTGAGTTCCTTGAGTTCCGATGCCCGGGCCTTCTTGCGCGATGCCTTGATGCGGCGCTTCTGCTCGTACATGACCTTCTTGTAGTCATAGATACGGCAGACGGGTGGCTGGGCTTCGGGAGCAACCTCGACAAGATCCAATTCCGCTGCCTGGGCTCGCCGAAGGGCATCCTGCAAGGGGACCACGCCGATTTGCTCGCCGGTCTGGCTGATGAGCAGGACCTCGCGGGCGCGGATCTCCTCGTTCACTCGTGAATCGGGCTTAATAGCGGCGTCCTCCTGGTGAAGGGTGAAGATTGAGGGGTGAAGGGTGAAGGGCCGGCCAAAAAAAGATCGGGCGAAGAGCCCCGTTGAGGTGACTCTCCGCCCGATGCCGAATGAGCCGCGCCGGGCATTTTGGGCCTCGGCGAAGCTGAAAAACTTCTCGGTTGTCGGAACCTGATCCCAGCCCATTGAGGGCGGCTGCAGGTGAGAAGCGGAGAGCTTCTGCTTTCAAGGCGCGGGAGGGAGACCCTCCGTGCGCAGGAGCGGGAGAGTACGCAGCGAGGGTGTGGCGTCAAGGACGAATGGCTGCCATGCGTGAAGGGGCGGGCAGAAAAATGGCGGAGTCCTCCCTCGACACCGGCAAGGTCTGGGTGGATGGGTGGGGGGCTTGACGGGTTCACCGACCTGACCGAGGCCAGACGTCTGACGATGGAACCCATGACGGTTCTGAAAAAGGCGACCTCCGTGTTTCAGGCCGACGTGTGGCTGCTGGAGCGCGGGGGGGCCCGGGTGGTTCGCAAAACCTTCGAGAACCGCCCTTGGTTCCTGAAGTGGACCATTGGCTGGTGGTTGACGGCGCGGGAGGCGCGCAACCTGCGAGACTTGAAGGGGATTGAGGGCATCCCCTCCTTCGTGGACCGGGTGAGTCCGTGGGCATTCGAGATGACTTGGGTGAATGCGGGCGAGTTGCCGGATGGGGCGCATCGCTCGACGATGGAAGAGGGGTATTTC
>CAYTRP010000463.1:0-3136 GCA_964440195.1 uncultured Candidatus Sumerlaeota bacterium | reverse complement strand
CTCCAACACCCGGCGGCTCATCGCGTACACGCCGGTGGAAACCTCGTGGCGCGACACGGGCTTCTCGCGAAAGCCAATGACCGTCTGGTTGTCCTCGCCGATTTCGAGCACGCCGTAATCGATGCGGACCTGTCGCTGGGCGGTGGCGACGACAAGATCCGCGTCCGTTTCGTCGCGACGCTGGAGCAACTTTGCGGGATTGATGTCCGTCAGCAGGTCGCCGTTCATGACGACAAAGCTCTCGCCGAGGTCCTTCACAAACGCCAGCGGCCCGATCGTCCCCAGCGGCTGGTCCTCGATCACGTACTCGATGTCCAGTCCCACGCGCGAGCCGTCTCCAAAGAACGTGCGGATCAACTCGCCGAGATGGCCCACGCACAGCGTGACGCGCCGAAACCCGCACCGGCGCAGGTTCTCCAGCCCCACCTCAAGGATTGGCCGGTCGCCAATGGGCATCAATGGCTTGGGCAGCACCGTCGTGTACGGGCGCAGCCGCATCCCCTGGCCGCCGCACAACACCACGGCGCGGGCCGCGACGGGCGCGTCAGGCGCGGGCACTGTCATGGGACACCTTGATCCGTTGCGCGACCGAGCGCAGCGCCTCCTGACGCAGGAAATGATCGCATAGCACCAACGCCATCATCGCCTCCACCATCGGCACCGCGCGCGGCAACACGCACGGATCGTGGCGTCCGCGCGGCATCAGTTCGGCTTCGTTCCCTTGGTCGTCCACCGTTTGCTGCGGTTTCAAAATCGTAGCCACCGGCTTGAATCCGATACGGATGGTAATCGGCTCGCCGTTGCTGATGCCGCCCTGCACGCCGCCGCTGCGATTCGTGCGCGTGTGGATCTCGCCACCGCGATTGTGGAACGAATCGTTGTGCTGGCTGCCGCGCAGGTAGGTCCCTTCATAACCGGAACCCACCTCGAACGCCTTGCTGGCTGGCAGCGACAGCATCGCCTTCGCCAGGTCCGCCTCCAACCGGTCGAACACGGGTTCGCCCCAACCCGGCGGCACGTTGCGCGCCACGGCCTCCACCGTCCCGCCCACCGAATCGCCGTCGCCCTTCACCTCGCGGATCAACGCGATCATCCGCTCCGCCGCCGCCGCGTCCGGGCATCGCACGATGTTCGATTCCACCATCGCCTCGGTCACCGTCTCGGGATCGACCTTTGATTCTATGCCCTGCACGCGCGCGACCCACGCGACGATCTCGACCCCGGCGCACAGCTTCAGAATCTTGCGCGCGATCGCTCCCGCCGCCACGCGTCCGATCGTCTCGCGCGCGCTGGCGCGACCGCCCCCCGCCCAGTTGCGCAGGCCATATTTCGCATCGTAGGTGTAATCCGCGTGGGAGGGGCGATACAGATGCTTCCAGCTTTCGTAATCCGTCGCCCGCGCGTCGGCGTTGCGCACCTCAATGGCGATGGGCGTGCCGAGTGTGCGTCCCTCGAAGACCCCGCTCAGAATCTCCGCGCGATCCTTCTCCGCGCGCGCCGTCGTGATGGCGCTCTGGCCCGGGCGACGCCGATCCAACTCGTGCTGGATTTCCTCCACGCCGATCTCCAACCCCGGCGGGCAACCGTCGATCACGACGCCCACGCCTCCCCCGTGGCTCTCGCCAAAGGTGGAAATGCGGAAGATTTCGCCAAAAACAGAACCCATGCGCGGCGCCTCGCTGTCGCCTGATGAGGGAGTGTGGGGAGACCGCTGGGAAGAGCAAGAGCGAAGCGAAAGGATGAAGGATAAAGGGAAAAGGCGTGGCGGGTGAGGTACCGCCATGACGACAGTGGTTCGTCATTGAAAGATGAAAACCGGCATAAACTCGGAACCCGGAACTCGGAACGGCTCTACTCCTCCACCTTCTTCCGCTCACGCCGTTCTTCCTTCCAATCGATCCGCTTCCTGCCGCGCTCCGCCTTCAGCCGCTGCTTTTCCCAAGGTGCCAGTTCCTCTCCTCGTTGCTCCAGCCACGCTTGGGGCGAGGGGGCGAACGGGAGTTTGTCCGTCTGCGGCGCGGGAGCGGGTTCGGGCTTCTTCTTTTTCTTCGGTGCCTTGCCGTCCTCCGCCTCCCGCTTGCGCAGCGCCTCGCGCAAGGGCGCGCGCAATTCTTCTTCCCGCGCGGAAAGACGGCACTCGGCGGCGAGCCATCCCTCGGTGGTCGCCGCGTCGGGCGATTCAAGCAGGTGCTTTGCGGCGGGCCATGCGAGACAGCCCTCGATCCACTCCTCGGGGATGTGCTCGATGCCCCATCGCGCGCCGCACAGACCGCCGATCAGCGCGGTTGCCAGTGGTGTCTCGCCGCCATTGTTGAGCGTTTCCTCGATCAGGTTCGCGGGCGCGGCGCCGCCCAGCGTTTTGTACACGATCCACGGAATCGTCACCGGCGCAAAACCATGATGAACACTGGCGATTGCCTGCTCCGGCGCGAAGTCCGCCGCCTGCGCGACGAACGTCTTCTCCGCCAGCGCATCGTCGCCCATCCGCAGCAAACTCGCGATGCACTCCAGCGCCGTCGATACCCGGGCGCGGGGCATTCCCCATCCGGCCTCGCGCCAGATGTCGCGCACGGAGCCGTCGCGCAATTCGTCTTCCGCCTTGCGCGCGTGGGCGATGAGGGCATCGAGAATGCCAAGCGCGTCGATCTTCTTGGGGTTGTCGACCTCAAGAAGCAACCGTGCCAGATGCGCGATGATCGTGCAGGCGACGAGCGGCGTCTCGCGAGTGTGTGTCAGGCGCGCGGCGTCGATGGGCGGTGCGTCTTCAATGAGTGCACATGCCAACGCGCGCACGGTGGGGGAAGCGCCTTCCGATGCTTCGGCGGGAGCGAAGTGATCCTCGGCGTCCCACGGGTAACTCTCCGTCCATCGCGCCAGCGCGCGCTTCAGTGGACGACCCGGATGACGCAATGCACCGGTTGAATCCTCTTCCTCGTCTGCCAACGCGCGCAAGAGCGCCGCCGCTCGCGCCAGCGGTGCTCGACCCGATTCGTCGGGACTCGCGGCGGACAGCACCGCGAGAAACTCCTGCGCGTGGATCGCGTGTGACCCCGGCAGCGTGTTCTTGTCGGGTCGGTCCGGAAAGAGGACGGGATTGGCAAGGTACCCTTCGGCCCGACCGCCCTCCAGCAGTTGC
>CAYTRP010000462.1:0-3147 GCA_964440195.1 uncultured Candidatus Sumerlaeota bacterium | reverse complement strand
AGCTGGCTGGGCGATGGAGGCATTTATTTGTCCCCCGTGGAAGGTATACCGGACGAGGGGGTTGACCGTTGGGACAACACGGACGGGGAAATCGAGTACGCTTCCGGGTCGGATGACATCCGGGCGTTCATGGAGAGCCACAAGAAACGCCTCAACAGGGAATCGTCCGGAGCCGAATCGGAGTATTTCGGAGCATTGGCATGAGCGTGGAGCAAACATCCATCCTGATCCTTTCCGCGACAGCGGCCTTTCTCGCCGTCCTTCTGTCGTCCGGCTTGACGTTGGCGGTAGTGGCTCTTCGCGGCGTCTCCCGCCGCCTGTGGGACATGGTTTTGGAGTCCAGGCAATCGGAGCGCGAGGCGTGGGAGGAAATGCGCAGGCTGGTGCTCATGGAGGTTCCCCCTTCTCCCCTTCCTTCGCCGCGCCATTCCGACGGCTCGCCCGTTGGCGGTGACCCGAAGGGCACCACAAGCGAGTCGCTGGAAATTCCCACCGAGGAATCCTTTGCCAGGGCGGCCGGGTTGAATGGGGGCAAGCCGCCCATTCTGTCCGAATTCATCACCGGAAATCCGCGCATCCCAGGTTTTTCTCCAAGGGTTGACGGTCCATGATCCCCGAGATTCACAAAGAGCCGGTTGGCATCCACGAGAAGCTTGTCAGGGACCTCCGCAATGGCGGGGCGAGCCCGACCGAGGCCGGCTTTGGGGCGCATGTCTACGACTTCATTTGCGAGGTTTCCCGCCAAAAGCGCGAGCGCGATTGCCGCGCGGCGCTGCATCAGGACTATTACAACGGCGAACAGTGGAAGGTCCTGAACCCCCACCTCCTCATCATTCAGCCGGATCCCAACATCGAGTTCGTGGTGAACAACTTCCGCGTGGTCGTCAATCATGCGGAAAGCGCCATCATGGCCCTGGAGATGCGTTCCGAGGCGATGGCGGCCGGCGACTCCCAGGAGGACCGCCTGAGCGCCGAGGTCGTCAACGCCATGCTCGACGACCACTACTACCGGAACAACCGCATCACGGAGGAACGCGAGGCGCTTCTCGCCTGCCTGAATGGCGGCGATCATTTCATGCGCGTCTCTTACGACGAGAACGAAATGGGGACCGTCGTTCTCGATCCGGACGAGTTGCAGGCGTTCGAGACCATCCTGGAGCGGGACGGCTACACCCATCCGGCTCCCATCATGCAGACGCGGCTGGCCGATGGCAGGATCCGCGCCGTGTATCACATCGGGGGAACGCGAGAACATCATCTGCCGGCGGAGAATGTCTTCCCGGAGGCCGGGGCGTCTCGGTGGGAGGACATCACCCGGGTTGCCGTCGTGGATTATCCCAGCGTTCGCTCCGCGCGCCTGGCTTATCCAAAACGCGCCGACCGCATCAACCCGATGAGCGTGGAGAACACGCGGGGATCTTCCCAGGGCGTGTCGTGGGACGATTGGTCCACCCGGATGTCTCGCGACCAGAACTCGCAACTTGGGACGACTTTCAATGAAATGGCCCAAGTCTGCAAGATCGTCCATTACTACGAAAAAAACGACAACGGAACGTGGGACTGGGCGGTTCTGACGGGCAGGCATCTTGAATTCACGATTCACACGGAACGCGGGCTCCCCTCTCACGGGATCGTGAAGTACAGCTATGAGCCCTCCGGGTTCCACCGGATGTGGAGCAACAGCCTTGGGAACGCGATCCGCCCGCTGGCCTACACGCACAACGCCCTACTAAACCAATATGTGCGCTATCTTCGCGAATCCCTGAAGGACATCCTGCTCATGCCGGATGGCGGCGGGAAGGGCACTCCGGTGACGAACCGGCATCGCGCGGTGTACCGGTACCCCATCGCGGCCCGCACTCCTCCCCAGTACCTTTCCCAAAACCCGAACACGCTTCGGATCTGGCTGGAGGCGGCGAACTTCTTCCTGGGCCAGATGTGGGAGGTTGGCGGTATCGGCGCGGCCATGCGGGGAGTGGCCGGGGACCGCATGAGCGGGGTCGCCGTGGTCCAGCAGACCCAGAACAACCAGACCCCCCTCATGCGCGTCCGGCAGATGCTCGGCGACACCATCGTCGAGAAGGACCGGCTGGCGTTGTCGATGATGCAGCAGTTCTATTCGGTGCCCAGGTTGCTCGCCATTTCCGGGGACTTCTCGGAGACCGGGGTCAAGCTCGCGAGTTCCGCGAACGTGACGGCCGGAACATCTGTCCGGCTGCTGAAGATCGACGTTACCCCGGAGACGCAGGCGGCGCGCAGGGACCTGTTCGTGCAGATGTTCCAGGCCGGCCTTGGCGCCCCGGAGGCCGAGGGCCAACGGCGGGCGATGCTTCATTACATCCATACCGGCAGGGAGATCGCCACCACGCCCCCGGAGGAGCGGCTCGCCGAGCAACAGCAAATCGACGAGATACGGCTTATCATGGAGGGCAAGGTGGAGATGGCCCCGGAGGTCATTACTCCCGACGGCGAAATGGAGCGCCCTCCGCGGCTCATTGTGACCGAAACCGGAGAGTCGATTTTCAGGCCCTATCAGATTCACGAAATTCATGCACGGGTGCTCAAGGACAAGCTGAACGGTCCCAATCTGCCCGAGTACTTCAGGGGGCTTTTGGAGATCTAGTTGCAGGAGCACGAGGGATATGTGCGGCATGAGGGCGCATGTCTCCTGCGACCCGCTCCTCCGTGACCCGCGCATCCATCATCGTTCCGCTCATCTTTGCGCTTATGCCGATTGCCTTGTATTGCGGACTAATCAAGTAATTAAAAATTATAAATTAAGAATTAAAAATTCTCAAAGAATATGGCTTCATCACCAAAATTAAATGCAAAAATTCCCGAAGGTGCAATGGAAAACAAGTGGACAAAATACCGTTCTACGGTTCACTTGGTAAATCCCTCAAACAAACGCAGCCTTGAGGTAATCGTTGTCGGCTCAGGATTGGCGGGCGCATCAGCCGCAGCTACGTTAGCCGAAATGGGATATAAAGTAAAAGTATTTTGTTTTCAGGACTCGCCGCGCCGCGCACACTCTATCGCCGCGCAGGGTGGGATTAACGCTGCAAAAAATTATCAAAACGACGGCGACAGCGTTTACCGTTTGTTTTACGATACCATTAAAGGCGGCGACTATCGCTCGCGCGAAGC
>CAYTRP010000461.1:0-3157 GCA_964440195.1 uncultured Candidatus Sumerlaeota bacterium | reverse complement strand
CCGGGCCCCGATGTCCGCACTGCCGGCGTCTTATACTGGAAATGCCAGAGTAGTAATAGGCGTCATCTATGGGACGGGACGCCGGCTGTTCAGCCCAGACTGTCCTGCGGTTCGTACCATCCTTCTTCCCGCTGAATACGCTCGATTTCCTCAAAGGCCAGCCGCATCCACTCGGGTGGAGAGAGGATGGTGCAGCCACGGTGGTTGGCCGTCACGATCACACGAATGGTCTTGGGGCGGCTGGCATCGACGATCCAGTGCTCGCCGTAGGAGGCGTACGCCAGCACCATGTCCTCGCGGCCGGTCTGCCGTACGATCAATTCCTCGTGGGTGAATCGGGCTTCCCGGGCAATGCAGGCATGGATCAGGGCATAAGCGGCGAGGCTCGCGCCGCCCCCCGCGGCGAGCAGGAGACCCGTCAGCGTGGCCGAGGTTTCCTCGAACGGCAACCATCCGAGCATCAAAATGTAACCCGCCACCATCCCCACGATCCCGCCACGCAGGAGGCTTCCGCCCAGGGTCACGATCCATCGGGGCCAAATGTAGACCTGACGCGAGACACCCGCCGGCGTTTGCCCGGGGGGCTGGACTTGGGGACGAGTCAATCTTGAGAGCATGGGTTCCGGCTCGGGGCGGGCGTGCTGTCGTTTCGCGGGACTGGCTGGAACTCCGCCTTGGCTCCACGGATTTCAACCGGAAAGACGCCAGGTTCAAGGGACATCAGGCCCTGCCCTAGAAAATCCCCCACACGTCGCGAACTTGATTCGTCCCAATCACGACCGTCTGGATCTCGCCCGCGGCGAGGGGCTGTGCCGCATAAAAGAGATCCGGCTTGCCGGGAATCCTCACGCGGAGCGTGTGATTTCCCGGGGGCAGGTGCAGGATGCCAAACCAGCCCTTGCCGTCGGTGACGGTCGCGGTCCCCGCCCTCCCGACAACCTCGACTTGGGCATGATCCACTTCCACGAGTCCATTGTAGACGTGGCCCTCGATGATGCCGTTGACGGGGTTGGACTTCCACTGGGGAACCGGTGCATCGACCCATGTGGGAAAAACCTGGCTGCGAATGGTGCTGTAGAATCCCGTGCGCGAGAATCCGGGCGCGGCGGAAACCTCCGATCCCCAATCGTAAATGTTCAATCCCTGGGCGCCGCGCTCCCGGGCATACAGGAGCTGGGCCGCGGAATAGCTGGGGTCGGAGTGCATGTACGCGCCAATGCCAATGATGCTTCCCCGCAGGGTGTCCACCTGTGTCGAGAGGTTCGTCCAACCCTGATAGCGCGTCGGCACGGGCGCCGTCGTTTGCGCGACATAGTTCATCAGCGCGTTGTAGTCGATGATCCCGGCTTCCAGCCAGCCCTTCCAATCCTGATAAACCCCATTGTAGGCGGAGGATGAGGAGAAGTTGCTGGTGGTGTAATTGCTCCCCCAGTTGATGGTGCAGGTGGTCAGCAGCACGTGGGGCTTCTCCTTCCACATCTGCACGTAAAGCTTCTTGACGGCCAACGTCACGCACTCGCGCCGCCAGTTGCGCCAAAGGGTGTCGCTGTCCGAGGGGATGCCCGTGCGGTTGTTGACGGCGTTGAAGCGCGCGATGCTGACGGGGTTGTAGCCATGCACCTTGCCGTCGGCGGACTCGGGATAGCGGATGTAGTCGAGATTGACTCCGTCGATGTCATACTTGCGGAGACAATCGAGGATGACCGCGATGTTGTAGTCCACGACATCGGGGTGCCCGGGATCGAGGTAGCGCTGCGTCCCGCCGACGGGTTCATACGGGGGTTGTGTCGTGCTTCGCGCCCACATTTCCCATTCGGGGTGAAGGGCAAGAGGGTGTTGGGGGGCGAGGGTCTGGGACTTTAGCGCGATGCGGTGCATGACAAACCAGGCGTGGACCTGGATGCGCTTCTTGCCGCCCGAGGTGTCGCGCGCAAGACCGATGAGGTAGCCGAGGGGATCGAATGAGCCGCCGCCGCTGATATTGGTGGCGCGCGGTTCATGCGCGGAATTGTACAGCGCGTCGCCCACCTTTCGAACCTGCGGCATCACGGCGTTGAGATTGTACGTGCGCGCCGTGTTGATCAGGTCATTGGCCTGGGTGGAGTTCAGGAAACTCTCGTTCCAGCTATCAGCCCATATCACCCTGAATTCCCGGAACGGCTCCACGTCCCCACCCACATAGCGCAGGATGATGGCATCGGCCATGTAGGCACCAGTGGTCCCATTCGCGACCATCTGGACCACGGCATTCTGTCCGCCGTTGAACGTGTATGTCCCGAGGGTGGTTTCGACGACACCCGTGCTGCCATTCTGATTGATGACGACCTCGGAGGTTCCATCGCGGTGGGTAATGAGATAGGGGACCTGTGTTGGCCGGTTCGTCCCGCGCAGGTAGCCTGCGAAGACCTCGTAGAGTCCCGTCTGGGGGACGGCCTTCTGCCACGTGGCGGTCGTGGCCGGGCTATTCTGAATTGTGAATCGGTAGGAGCCACCGTTGTACCCGGCTGTCAGGTTGGCGCCGGTCGTCCAGCCGCCCCCGGTCTCCACGTACACCGGAGCGCCATCTCCATCGTCCATGATGACCTCTTGGGCCGAGCCGGGTACAATCAGGCCCAGAAGCAGCCCGAGGGAGGCCAGAAGTGTCCAACAACCATGGGGAAACCGCATCCTGAAAATCTCCTGAAAGTTTGTCGTGGAAGGGGCCATTGACCGGAATTCGGGCGGATTGTCCAAAACTTGTGGTCGCCATGCAAATGGTAAGATGGCTTCCCATGGCTAACGGCCGCGCCTCGCGGATCCGCGAGACGCCCCCCGCGGTCTTGTACCCGACTCGGAACCCCCTGTCCCCCAACGCCAACCCCGCCTGTGCATCATCGCGCCGGGCCCCTCCAAGCCCCTCCCAGGAAAGGCCCGGAATGTACGAAAACACCAAAAAAACGCCGCCACGGACACTCACTCTGAAATTTCCCAACTCCTGAAAGCCGCGTCACTGCGTCACTGCGTCACTCGCGTCACTCCCCGCCGACCAGCAGCAACGAAAAGGTCGCGACTTTCAAAACGCCCTGTATGTGGGAAAGGTCCTCCGCCTTCCCCCCTTGACCTCAAGTCGGAAGGGTCAAACCCTCGCCCTTGTTACAATCCATGAGGGGTGCACTTC
>CAYTRP010000460.1:0-3169 GCA_964440195.1 uncultured Candidatus Sumerlaeota bacterium | reverse complement strand
TGCATTTCATCGAGCACGGCGCGGGGCTCTACACGGTGACGACGGTCTACGCCTGTCTCGAGCGCGACGCGCGGACCGGTGTCTGCATTAACTACGGCGCCGTGAACGCGCGGCATTTCGACGCCCGCGTGCTGCGCGACCCGGATGCGGTGTTCGAGGCGCTGCAGGCGCATGCGGAGCCGGGGTTCTGCGATCACAGCTTTCTGCATTTGCAGGAGGCGGCGCAGGGGTTGCGGCGGTAGTTTTTATAAGTAATTGATTTTATTGATATTTTTATTTATTCGGAGAATTGCAGGCGATCCTGTAGTCATGCGTGAGGGTGAAGATCGGCGGGGGAGACAAAGGGTGGGAATATTGGTGTCAACTAAAAAGTCATCTAAATTGGGCAGCTAAAAATGTCAGCCAATACGCTAGATCGTTAACCGATGTCCCGTCACTTAACCACGCTTACTTGGGCCGCAACCATTTTCCTGCTAGGCGTCTTGGCTGGGGTGGTCTGGTGGCAAATTCGGACCTATCCAAGCGTCGTAGATCTAGAGGGAAGTCGAGCTACTGTTGAGATGATGACGATACGTAAAGCATTGGAACTTATGGACTCTAACCACATTGCTTGCGCCAAAGCCCTCCTTGCCGCCTCCGCGAGATCGCATCTTGATGTAACTGTTGCCTTGGCGAGTAAAGAGCCAATGAACGAGAGGACTCGTGCGTCATTGGTGGCCGAGGCAGGTCAATTACAAGATTATTTGAAAAAACATCCAGAACTTCTTTCGGCAAACGCCTGCTCCGAGAATGCACGATCTAACCCATCGCTCCAGAGCAGACGCAAGTAAGCGCCGCTGAGCTCAGACGTTAGAGGTCATTAGTGTCCACGGCGCGAACCATCGTTAAATTTTCGATTTTTGGATTTTTTGCTGCTGCGGGCGGCTTGTTTCTACTTATCCAAATCGTTCCAGTGCGGTACTGGCCTGTACAAGTATGCGATGGTGGGACCGTGACCCAGCTTGCCTCGCCTAGTAAAGTCATGGTGGCTTTCGATGTGCGAGACAACTGCGATTCGAGAAATTCTGATAAGACTGAAATGGAAGCCAAGGTTTTTATCGGCACCGTGACTACAAACTCTCGACAGTTGGTATTTGTTGCGCCCGCCAGTTTTCATGATGGCCAAGGCCATGAACATCCGGTTGCGCTTCACATGATTTGGAAGAGTGAGGACCATTTGGAGATCACATATCCTCACGAGATAGCTCCTACTTTGCCTGGCCATTCATTCCGCCGTGAAGATTTCACTGTCAGAGTGACGTCAATACCCAACAAGATGACCTCTAACCAGTCGCCCCAGAACGGACCGTTACCGGCCGCTGGGCTCAAACATTAGTCATTGCCCCATGTTCATGATCCTCGGCACGGCGATCTTTTTGGTGCTCATGGGCTCTGCGGTGCTCGGTGCAGTTATGCTCTTGATTTCTTTGGGGCTGACCTTAACGCGGACTTGGTGGCGCGCGGGCCTTATCATATTCGGCGCAGGAGTCATTGGCGCTGCTCTTGGCGTGATGGCTCTAGTGATCCTAAGCTGGTTACTTGGTCTCTTGGATACTCCTGCCGAAACTTGGATAATGTTCAGCGCCGCTGGATTTGGATGGGCCTCTTTGGTATCCGGGAGCGTTCTCGTTCTTATCGCGATGCTGCGTCAATCCAATAGTTGGGTGGAACGTAGGAGACACAGCAATATCTAATCAGCCAATCCATTCTGACGCTGATGTGCAGATAATTGACGCGCGTTAGGCCGCCGCCGAATATCCCACTCATCCAATGGGAATCTTCGATGCCGAACCTCACGAAACGTGTTGCGCGAACAGTGGGTAAACACTTTGTGACACTGTCGTGTATCCAGCATCCACATGGGAATTCGCCAGCGAAGGAACTGGTCTTCTCCGGATTCGTGATTGACGTGTCTGGAGAATGGTTCTATGTCAGTGCCGGCCACATCCTGCGCAATATTCGCATTGCCGTTCAGTCTGGCTCCTCTTTCGAGCGCTGGCGGCTGGATGATCAGACTGCAGGAAACCGCTTCAGGGGGGAGGCAATACCGTATGACTTCGTCGAGGGAGACTGGCTCGTACTCGAAGATGAGAGAGCGGGCCTGGACTATGCTGCCGTTCATCTTCGAGGCTACTACCGGCGCCAGCTGGAGGCGGGTGGTGTCAAGGCGATTGGCCGAAACGCTTGGAGTGACCACGTGACTGAGTTCGATCATTGGGTTCTCATGGGTATTCCATCAGAAAGCGTGGCGTACGACGGAGAGACAGTCATAACGGGCCGTGTGGTCATGTTACCGTTGGTTCCCGCGGACGAGCCAGTGCTTGCGGGTGAGAAGGCGAATAATCAGTTCTACGCAAGACCTGCCGACGGTTCTGAGAAGTTCTTTAAAGACGCCGATGGTATGAGCGGTGGGCCAGTTTTTACCCTGAAGAAGGTTGGCGAGCAGTGGCTCTACGGTGCGATCGGTGTTCAAAGTGGCTGGTATCGCGAGGACAGGGTCTTGACGATCTGCCCATTTTCCTCCTTCGGAATCGCCCTTGAAGGCGTCGTTGCCGAAGCGAGGGCAATTCAGGCGCAACGTTCAGATGACAGTGATACCACGCATGTCTGACACAAATCGCTATCAGTCTTCGATGCTGGCCCACCTGAGCGCCTCAGCCCGCTCCCCGAAAGACAGATACTGAACGATCCTGCCGTTGCGAAAAACGAAGCCGTCGGCAAATCGACCACCGATCCATTCGGTCGAGCCTTTCAGACGGACCCGGGCATGGAGGCAGGCGATCACCTTGTCGCCGTTCTCCAGGAATTGTTCGGGCTCGCAGGTGCCTTCGGCCCAGGTCCCGCGCCCTCTCGTGATGTGTGCCTGCACTTCCGCGATGCCGCGATAGGTACCCGCTGCGGGGAAACCCTCGGGTTCGATCCGCACGATCTCTGGATCGAAATCCCGGGTGATGGCCTGCATGTCATTGAGGTTGAGTGCGGCGAAGAAGTGTTCCAGGGCTTCGGTTTGGGTGCTCATGGGGCTCATCCCGGACTGTCGTGGCGGTCGCAATGCTGGAGACCATCGTTCCAGCCAGAGCGCGGCCTGAACGACGTACATCTTGATTGAAGCTTGTCGTTCACGGCCGCG
>CAYTRP010000459.1:0-3179 GCA_964440195.1 uncultured Candidatus Sumerlaeota bacterium | reverse complement strand
ACAATGCGTTTCGCCGGTTGGTGAAGCACATGAAGGACCAGGGGTGCCGCCGCCTCGTGTATGTGACGCGCGTGGACAATGCCTCGACGACGATCGAGCGCCTGCGGGGCGTGAAGGATGGGTTCCTGGAGCAGGGTTTGGCGTACGATGGCCGCTCGGTCTTTTCGATCCGGATCCGTTCGATGGATACCGTGGTGTCGGACACGGCGGCGCAGTTCGCCGAGCATGTGAGGGGTCGCATGGAATTCGACGCGGTCCTGTGTTCCGACGAGATGGTGGCGGCGGGAGTCTTCGAGGCGCTGGGGGCAGGTGGCTCGTCGCGGCGTCGCGAACGGTTGCCGGTGGTGGGTGGCATGGGGAGCGCGCGCAGCCTGCACGTGCTGAAGGGGAACCCGTACATCCTGCTGGAGGACGACACGCATCGTCTGGGGCGCGAGGCCGCCGCGATCATGTTGGGGGATGACCTTCCCAAGGTGGGTGAGTCCGACCTGACAGCCCTTCACCGGGTGCTGCCGGTGCCGCTGCGGGTGCCCAGGGCCCTGAAGAAGTAGGGCGAGGGGAGGAAAACGGGGTGTATGTATAACCACTCCTTGGTGGTAGGGAGTGGCCATTTGCGGGCACTTCCGCCTCGCCGCGATCGGGCGGTGGCGTGGGTGTGTATGCAAAGTCCTTGACCTGACCGAATGCCCGCCAAACGGTGGGAAGAGGACACCATTCACCGACCGGGAATTGGCAAGGCGCACCATGGACGATGTGCTGACGAGGCTGAGGTCCCGGGGGCGTGTCGCGGTTGCCGTGGCGGGCGTGGGGCTGGTGTTGTGGCTGGTGGTCTTTGTCCGGCCGGATCATCCAGAGGTTGGCGAGCGCACGGTGATCCAACTGTGGTCGGTGACGGGTTCGGAGGACATCGACCCCCCCGCGCCGCAATGGTTCAACGAGGAGCAGGACGCGATCCATCTTCGCCAGGTGGGTCTTCCGTTCATGGAGATCGAACAGAAGTTCCTGACGGCGGCGGTGGGGAATGTCCCGCCGGACCTGTTCGAGTATTTTGGCTCCGTGGCACAATGGTCCACGCGCGGGGCGCTGATGCCGTTGGACGAGTTCATGGAGCGGGACGGGTTTGATCGCTCGATGATCTTTGGCGCGTTGTGGGAGGAGATGATGTGGGAGGGCCGCACGTTTGCCATCCCGACGGGAACGGCGAACGAGGCCTTCTATTGGAACAAGGCGCATTTTCGCGAGGCAGGGCTCGATCCCGAGCGGCCACCGCGCACGTGGGCGGAGCTGGAGGAGCACGCGCTGCGCCTGACGAAGCATGCGCCGGATGGGTCCATCGAGCGTGCGGGCTACATTCCGGGCTACTGGAGTCCGTTTGGCAATGCGCTGTTCCTGAACTGGCCGGTTCAATTGGGCGCGCGGTTCCTGAGCGAGGATGGACTTCGGGTGATCCTGACGGCGCCGGCGAACGTGGAGGCGCTGGAGTGGGAGGGCAGGTTGTTCGAGCGGCTCGGGCGGCAGGCGTTGATTGCGAAGCGCGCGTCGTATGGTTACGGGACGCAGCACGGGTTCCTGGGTGGGAACCTGTCGATGATCGTCCAGAAGTCGAGCTTTGTGCAGGAGCTGGACAAGTTCGCCCCGGATCTCGACTACGGGGTGGCGCCGTTGCCGGTGCCAAGCGAGGGGATGCATGGCGTGATTGCCGGTTCGGTGTGGATCGGGATTCCGGCAGGGGCGAAGAACCCCGAGGAAGCGTGGGAATACATCAAGTTTTACACCGGCGCCGGTGTGCAGACGCGCGTCGCCGAGTGGAACGCGGGGCAAAAGCTGGCGAGCTTTTTTCCGGCGAACGTGGAAGCGGCCAACAGCCCGGCAGCCCTGTCGGGCGCGCACAGCGAGGTTTTCGTGAGGAGCATGGAATGGGCGCACACAAGCACGGTGGTGCCGCTGGCGCACACGCAGTTCTGGCGCTCGTACAGCGAGGCGTGGGAGCGCGTCATGCGTGGCACGCAGCCGGCGGGCGAGGCATTGACGCAGGCGGAGAGGGAGGTGCAGCGCGCCCTGGATGCGAACATCGAGTATAGCCGGTTCTATGGGGAGCGGCTTGAGCGCATGGCCGGGAGGAGCGGGCACGCCCCGGGCGGCCGGAAATCATGAGCACAATCGCCGATTCGCGGGGGGCGTTGGGCCGGATCGCGGCCTGGATCGAGCAGCGCGAGGGCGTGCTTGGGTACCTGTTTGCCGCGCCGTGGCTGGTCGGATTCTTCGGGCTCACGCTCCTGCCGGTGGTGCTGTCCTTCTATTACAGCTTCACGCGGTTTGATGTGCTGCGTCCGCCCATGTGGATCGGGCTGGAAAACTACGCCTATCTATTGTTCGAGGACACGAAGTTCTACCGCGCCATCTGGAACACGGTTTACTTCACGGCGCTGCGCGTGCCGCTGGTGGTGGCGGGATCGCTGCTGTTGGCGATGCTGGTGGCGCGTCCCAGGCCCGGCGTGGGGATGCTGCGCACGATCTACTACATGCCGTCGATCGTGTCCGGCGTGGCGCTGTCGGTGATCTGGCTGTGGATGTACAACCCGCAGTACGGTTTGGTGAACCAGGCGCTGGCGATGTTTGGAGTGCCGGGACCCCTGTGGCTGGAGGATCCGCGCTGGTCAAAGGACGCGATCGTGCTGATGGGGATCTGGTCCATCGGCGGCGGGCGGATGATCCTGTTTATCGCCGGACTGAACTCGATTCCGCGCCATCTCTACGAATCCGCGCGTGTAGATGGCGCGGGATGGTGGACGCAATTCCTGCACATCACCCTGCCCCAACTCTCGGGGATCCTCTTCCTGATCGTGGTGGTGGAGATCATCACGTGTTTTCAGGTCTTCACCGAGGCGTACCTGATGACGGCGGGCGGCCCGTTGGATTCGACGATGTTCTACAACCTGCTGCTGTATTTCCGCGCGTTCCAGGACTATGACATGGGCGTGGCGTCGGCGATGGCGTGGATTCTCTTCGTGCTGACGATGCTGGTGACGGTGACACTGTTCAAGGGCGCGGGACGTTTCATCTACTATGAGGGGGATCGGTGATGCGCCTGTCTACCCTCAAGGCGATCCTGTCGTCGGTGGCGTTCCACGCGGTCACTTGGGCCATCGCACTGCTGTTTCTCGTGCCCTTCGCGTAGA
>CAYTRP010000458.1:0-3194 GCA_964440195.1 uncultured Candidatus Sumerlaeota bacterium | reverse complement strand
GGCTTTGCAGCAGCGCCAACGCCTGGATCGTCTTTCCCAATCCCATGTCGTCGGCGAGGCAAACACCCAAGCCGAGTTGCTGAAAGAACCGCAGCCACGAATACCCGCGCACCTGATAGGGCCGCAACGTCGCGTGGAAATTTTCGGGCGGTTCCAGCAGTTCCAGCTTCGTCGAGTCCGCGAATTCCCGCAGGAACTTTCCGACGGCGCCGGAGCCGGAAATTTCGCCCAGCGAAAGCCCGCCCATTTCCGGTTCCGTGCCAAGTCCAAGCGAGAGCCGCATGACCTCTCCGAGGCTGAGTTCGCGGTCGCCCCCCTTCTTCTTCCAGAACTCCAGCGCCGAACGTATCTGGTCCACGCTGACATGGACCCACTGGCCGCGCACCTTCACCAGCGGCGACTTCGAATCGGCCAGCGCCCACAATTCCTCGATGGTGACGGACTTGTCGCCGATGGCCAGTTCCCACGAGAACTGCACCATGGACTCCATCGAGAGCAATCCGGGCGACTTGCCGGAGGACGAGCGGGCCTTCCCCTTCGCGGTCAGCCGTTGCTTGGTTCCCGTGCGCGTCCACCAGGACGGCAACAGGACACGAAAGCCCGACTGCTCCAATGCCCCGGCACCGCTCATCAGGAACCGGAGCGCCGCCTCGCCGTCCAGCGTCACGGGCTTGGGGTGCTTGCCCTTCAGCCCGTCGCGGATGGGTGGAAAGACGCCCGCCGCGTTTCCCAATTCCGAGAGCGCGAACGTCTTGAGCATTCCAAGATCGTGGCCGCCGTTCTTCTTCCAGGCGACCTCCACGTCCAGAAGCAACGACTGGTCGGCCAGCGGCTGGAGCAACGGGCGCAGCGTCCATTGGTCCGGGGAATCCGCCGGTTCCTCCAGGCGGAAGGCAAGCCGGTGAGTCGCGGTGGAGAGCGCAACCAACGGCTGCATCCATTGTTCAAGACCCAGGCGGAGCTTGCCGCGCGCATCCTCATCCTCGATCGCGACACGCGATACGGTTGCCAGGCCATTCGCCCATTGCTGGTGCGCGCTCGACTTTCTGGAAACGCCGGACCTTCGCCCGGCACTCGGGGAACGCGCCAGTTCATCCACCAAACCGCCCACGCAATCCCGCAGCAGCAACCTCGGATGAGTCGAGGGCGCTTCGCCGCCCTCGTTTCCGGAAAACGCCCGTGTCATCGGCGGCATCGCGGTGGCCAGATTTTCCAGACGCTCCCGGTCTTCCCCCAGAAACACCGGAAGCCAGACCGGTTCCGGGTTGCCGGTTCGTTCGGACATCCCCGGAACGATTTGCTGGCGCACGACCAGCGAGAGCGCGAACCGCGCGGCGTGCAGGCAATAAGCCAGCGAGGGCGACGCCACCATTCCCGGGATGGACGCGGGGTTGTCCCCAAGCCATTGCCCGAGCTTCAGGAGTTCCGTGGGCTCCAATCCCAACGCCTCGATTTTCCAGGGAGCAATGGAGGGCGTTTTCCCCTCCTCGACCGTACCCAGCATGGGCGAGGAGGGAATCGGCGCGGACTTCGCGGTGGGAAGCCACGCCACTCCCCTGACGATGCGCACCGGAGGACACGGCAACGCCAACGGCTTCGCGAACTCCTTCGGACGCACGGCAAAGGGATGCGCGCCCGCCTTTGTCCTGGCCTTTCGGGCGTCGGCGCGTCCCTCGGCCCACAGGTGAATGCATCCATTCCAGATGACCCCGTGAAGAACGACCAAGGCACTACCTCGCGGGAGTATTGTGGCGAACCACGCGCCGGGCGATTTGCCCAAGCGGCTTGTGCCTCGCGTCATGCCCCGGGTCACGGGCGATTTTCGAACGATGGAGACTTTTTACGGGGCTTGCCGCGGCTTCGACGGAATTCGGGCCTTCCCCGCGTCCGCGCGGCGTGGACGCCTTGTAAACGCGGGGAAGGGAGGCTGGCGCGTCGATCCGGGTCCCATCGTCCACGTTGACGCCCCACGGCGCCGGCAATCTACTGGGGCGGCACTCGTTCCAAGCCGGGGGATAGCAGCTTCATGTCGATCATCCACATCGCGGGCGTTCACAAGGCGTTCGGCCCCAAGGTGATTTACCGGGGTCTGGATTTGGGCGTGGAGCGTGGCGAGATCCACGCCATCATCGGGAGGTCCGGCGAAGGGAAGTCGGTGCTGCTGAAGCACATCTGCGGGTTGATCGAACCCGACGAGGGCGTGGTGCAGGTTGACGGCAGGACGGTGGATCCACGGAACCGGGAGACAGTCCTGTTTGTAAGGGACAAGGTGACGATGGTGTTCCAGATGGGGGCGCTGTTCGACTCCCTGACCGTTCGGGACAACGTGGGCTTCTTCCTCGACAACCAGCACAAGAAGTCCCGCCACGAGATCGACGAGATTTGCGACCGGCTCCTGCGCGAGGTAAACCTGCCGGACACGGGCCATCTGCTCCCCGCGGAGTTGAGCGGCGGGATGCGCAAGCGCGTGGGGTTGGCCAGGGGCCTGGCGGTCGAGCCGGAGATCATCCTGTACGATGAACCGACGACGGGGCTGGATCCCGTGACCACCGATGTGATCGGGGAGCTGATCTTGCAGACCAACCGCCGGCGCGGCATCACGTCCGTTGTCGTGACGCATGACATGAACAGCGCGTACAAGATCGCGGACCGCATCAGCATGCTCTACGAGGGGCGAATCATCTTCACCGGAACCCCCCAGGAGATTCAACAGTCAGACGACCCGGTCATCGTGCAGTTCATCAATGGCCATGCCGACGGCCCCATCACGCGCACCGAGACGGAGGAAGTGGCCAATCTCTCGAGCGAGCTGGTGAATGTCTCGGAGATCATCCGCCGCATCAAGTCGCACGAGACGGAGGATTGAGGGACACCTGCCCATGAGCACCCCCCACATCCCGTGCCCCGGGGAGATGCGATCCGGTTTCGTCGCGATCCTTGGCAAACCCAATGCGGGCAAGTCGACGCTTGTCAACGCGCTGATCGGGGAGAAGCTCGCTGCCGTGAGCGGGTTGCCCAACACAACGCGCGACCGCCTCCACGCGATCCTCACAACCGATGCCATGCAGGCGGTCTTCGTGGATCTGCCGGGCTTGGTACTTGGCACGGACCGGTTGAACGAGGCCCTGCGCCGTCGCGTGCTGGATGGCATCGCGGGTGTGGATGTCGTCCTGCACCTGATCGATGTCGAGGAC
>CAYTRP010000457.1:0-3214 GCA_964440195.1 uncultured Candidatus Sumerlaeota bacterium | reverse complement strand
GACGGCGAATGCCTGCGCGTGGTGGAGGACGGAGCCAACGGAACGACGAAGGACCTGGCCATCGACTACCTCCTCTATGGTGCGCTGGCGGAAATCTTCGGACGCGAGACGGGCTTCAACAAGGGCATGGGCGGATCCATGCACGCGTTCTTCCCCCCCTTCGGCATCTATCCCAACAACGCCATCGTCGGCGGCTCGGCGGACATCGGCGTCGGCGCGGCACTCTTCAAGAAGGTCAACCGCCGCCCCGGCATCGTCATCGCCAACATCGGCGACGCGTCGGCCGGCTGCGGCCCTGTCTGGGAAGGTATCTGTTTCGCCACGATGGACCAATTCAAGGGCCTGTGGGACGAATCGGTGCGCGGCGGGCTCCCCCTGATCATCAACTTCGTGAACAACTTCTACGGCATGGGGGGCCAACCCGTCGGCGAGACCATGGGATTCGGGATCCTCGCCCGCATGGGCGCAGGCGTGAATCCCGAACAAATGCACTCCGAACGCGTCGATGGATACAATCCCCTCGCGGTGATCGACGCGATCCGCCGCAAGAAGGCGATCCTCGAAAACAAGGGCGGCCCGGTGCTGCTCGACACGCTGACCTACCGCTACAGCGGCCACTCGCCCTCGGATGCCGGTGCCTATCGCGAGAAAGCCGAGATCGAGGCCTGGCAGCAGATCGATCCGCTGGTCCGCTACGCCGAACAACTCGTCGAGGCCGGTGTCGCCACGACGTCGCGGATCGCCGAGGAGCAGGCGCGCATCGACGCCCTCATCTTCAAGGCCTACAAGAAGGCCGCCGACGAGGTGCTCTCGCCGCGCCCGAACCTGACCCATCGCGGCAACCTGCTCGAGCGCACCATGTACTCCAATCGCCGCGTGGAAAAATTCGATAGCCGTCAGCCCGACGTGCTCATGGCAAAGCAGGACAACCCGCGCGTCGCGCAACTCGCCAAGAAGAGCCGCACCGGCATCGGTGAGGATGGCAAGCCGCTCCCCAAGGGCCAATGCATCGCCATCCGCGACGCGCTCTTCGAAGCCATCATCGACCGCTTCTACGAAGACCCCACGATGATCGCCTACGGCGAGGAAAACCGCGACTGGGGCGGCGCCTTCGCCGTGTATCGCGGCCTGACCGAGGCACTCCCCTACCACCGCCTCTTCAATTCCCCCATCAGCGAAGCCGCCATCGTGGGAACCGCCGTGGGCTACGCCCTCGAGGGTGGGCGTCCCCTCGTGGAACTCATGTACTGCGACTTCATGGGCCGCGCCGGCGACGAGATCTTCAACCAGTTGGCCAAGTGGCAGTCGATGTCGGGCGGCCTGCTCAGGATGCCCGTCGTGCTGCGCGTGTCCGTCGGCTCCAAGTACGGCGCCCAGCACAGCCAGGACTGGACATCCATCGTCGCCCACATCCCCGGCCTCAAGGTCGTCTTCCCCGCCACGCCCCACGATGCCAAGGGACTCATGGCCTCGGCCCTGGTCGGCACCGACCCCGTCGTGTTCTTCGAGAGCCAGCGCATCTACGACATGCCCGAACTCTTCAACAAGGAAGGCGTCCCCGAGGGGCACTACGAGATCCCCTTCGGGGTGCCCGATGTGAAGAAGGTTGGCGATGATCTCACGATCCTCACCGTCGGCGCCACGCTCTACCGTGCCCTCGACGCCGCGAAGATCCTGGAGGAGCAGTACGGCATCTCCTGCGAGGTCATCGACGCGCGCTCGATCGTTCCCTTCGATTACGAGAAGGTCATCGACTCGGTCCGCAAGACGCACCGCATCCTCCTGGCCTCCGATGCCTGCGAGCGCGGCAGCGTTCTCCAGACCATGGCGGCGAAGATCGCCCAGTTCGCGTTTGACGAACTCGACGCCCCGCCCGTCGTCGTCGGCGCGCGCAACTGGATCACCCCGCCCGACGAAATCGAGGAGATGTTCTTCCCCTTCCCCAGCGACATCATCGACGCCATCCACCAGCACATCCTCCCGCTCCCCGGATGGGAAGTGAAGCGCGAGACGGGCGTGGACGAACTGATGCGCCGGAGCGCCGAGGGGATCTGAACGTCCGGCATTCCAGGATGAACGCGCGAGAGGGGCGGGCATGCTTGCCCGCCCCTCTCTCATGGCACCGCTGTTCGATCCACGCGAATCACCCGAATCGACGAACGCCCTTGGGACGACGGCCCCACGCGCACAACGTAGTCCCCATCGTCCGTGGAAAACCTCACTCTCTCGGGCGCGCGGACAAACAACGCTTCGAGTTGGCCATCCTCCCCAACCTCCGCGACGAGTCCCCATCCCGCATGCGTGGCCGCCACACGACGCTGGTCGGTTGAGACACTGGCACAGGCCGTCAGGAGCAGGACCGGACAAACGGCGGCGAACAGGAGCACGAACGATTCACGGATCGTCGCGGCGAAGCCCACGCGCCCCTTCCGCCATGCGGTCGAGGGCGAGGGTGACCGCCGCGTCGTCCTCGAGGTCTCGCAATTCGTCGCTCCGCAGGTTGCGCAGTTCGGCAATAAGGATGGGGAGAATCTCCCGCAAGAGGGTGACGAGCAGGGTGGCATCGGATGACATGGTCTCCTCGCAACGGAGTGGAAGTCGGCAGGCCCGCCCATCGAGCGGCCGCCCGCCGAATTCCGTGGCACAGAGTCGCCCGCCATGGGGGACATCCCCACGGGAAGGACCCCGAATGGGCCGAATGGAATGAATGAACGCCCCGGCATCCGGGTCACCCGTGCCCCCCGATGGCGCTTTCACGCTTGCGGGTTCGGGTGAATGGCGTGAAAACAGCCCGTAGGCCGGTTTGGCCGGAGGCTTTCCCCCGTGGGTTTGCGATACGACGACATCAAGAAGGGCCGCCGATGGGACTGGGACAAGCTCCAGAACCCCGAGGAAAAACGCCGCCGCGAGCAGGAAAAGCGCGAGCAGGACCCCGAGTACCAAAAGTCGAGGTCCGCCCTCAAGACGATGGAGGAGCGTCGCCAGAATGAGATCGAGAAGGGCAGGGAGGAGTGGTCCATCCTCAAGCGCAAGCTCCGCTGGCGCGTGGGTGCCGTCCTCATCGTCGCGATTCTTCTCATGGCATGGCAGCTCACGCGCGTCTACAACTACCATCAATCCATGGAAAAGAAGCTCTTCGATGCGGACATGATCGTTTCGCGGCGGCAGGAATACATCAAGTACGACGACCCCGCCGACGCCTTTGTGAGTTGGC
>CAYTRP010000456.1:0-3219 GCA_964440195.1 uncultured Candidatus Sumerlaeota bacterium | reverse complement strand
CCTCCGGCGAACGAATCCTCGACGAGTTGTGTCGCAAGGTTGACGTCGGAGCCCTTCTCCTCGTAGCGCAACACCTTGACGATCCGCCCCCTGGAAAGACCGAGCGAGTCCGGGCGGGGATGGATCAATTCACCCCAGGTTTCCCGGCGCTTGAACAGACCGTAATGAAACTCGACGCCCGGAACACGGCGCAGGGCACGAAAATACGTCTCCTGGCGGAGCCCCTGATCCGGGTCGTCGTCGCGGCGTTCGATGGTGGCGGTGAAGTAGTGGATCTTGTGGACCGAATCGCCGGGATCGACCAGGCGTTGGGCGAGAGATCGCCAATCCAGCCACTTGTCAGCCGGGACCGCTATAGGGTGTCGACGGCGGAAGACGCCATAGTAGAAGTTGAAGCCGTCGACATAGAACGATGTCCTCATGTCGAGGCTCCTGGCAGGCGAAATGCAAAGAGGGCCACCCGCGGATGGCCCCCTCCGAGCGGTTTCCCGCTCTCCCCGGCAGTCGAAGCGACCGGGGGGATTGGGCGAAGTATACCATCGGTATATACCAGTTGGCGACCGGCTGACCCAGCGACCAACACCACCGCCCGAGGCACGTCGCTGAGCGTCGCCTGCGTCTGGATCAACCCGCCCGGTTCGAGGTCCGGCCCATGCCCGATGCCGTAGCCAATCTCCGCGAACCACTGGAGGGCTGCGTCTTCAACGACAGATTTGGTAAACCCTACGGCTGGCATGCCGTTCACCCCTGACCTTTTTCCAGTATCATCAGAGCCACACTCCCGGTAGAATAGCGCTTCGAGAGGCTGGGAACCGCCCAATCCTTGCTCGAAAGCACCCGATCGAAGGTCTAGCATGGTCGTACGCCTGCAGCCAACCGAAGAGCACTGGCTCAACCCCGATGTCCTGAAATGGGCGCGGGAGTGGCGCGGTCGTACCCTGGAAGAAGCGGCAAAGCGAGTCAAGAAGCAGCCGGATGACATCGCCGCCTGGGAGCGGGGCGACAAAACCCCGACCCTTCACCAGGCACGCGAACTCGTTGCCTTCTACGATCGGCACTTCGTGGAGCTGATGCTGCCCGAGCCGCCCGTCCTTCCGGAACCGACATCGCTTCCTGACTATCGGACGCACCGGCAAACTCTCCCTCCCGCCGAAGACTGGGAGTTTCAGGAGATACAACGGTGGGTCGAAACCCAACGAATCAATGCGCTCGACCTCTATGAAGAGATCGGGGAAACACCGCCAGAATTCCCGGCCTCGCTCTTCGCCACTCTGGACGATGCGCCAGACGTAGTCGCGAACCGTGCGCGGGAAATCCTCGATTTCCCGGTCGAGCGGCAGGTTGTGATGACTGCGGAGCAGGCCCGTAAGCTGCCAGATATCCTGCGCGGACTGTTCGAATCCGTGGGCGTGCTGACCCTGAAGCGAACGGATCTCGCAAAGTTCCGGGTACGGGGAATCTGTCTGGCCGAGTTTCCACTTCCGGCAATCGTCTTCACCAAGGAGTCCCCAGCGGCGCAGGCATTCACTCTGGTGCATGAGTTTGCCCATGTCGTGCTGAAGGAGAGCGGCGTCTCCGGCAGCTTCGAGCGTAATGGCCGAACCGTCGAACGATGGTGCAACCAGTTCGCCGGAGCATTCCTGATCCCCGCGGGATACGTGGCAGCCCTGGCGGGACCACGCCCACTACGCCCCGCAACCGAGATTGTCGACGAAGACCTCAAGCGTTTTGCACGAACCCTGAGTGTAAGCCAGCATGCGATGCTGATCCGGCTGGTGGATCTTTGCTACGTCCACCCTGACTACTATTGGCAGGTCAAGCGCCCAGAGTTTGACGAGTTGGAAGCAAGCTTTAAGGGCGGAGGTCGACCTCCATACTATGGTAGCCGGTACCGCAATACGCAAGGCGACCTTTACACTGGCCTCGTGCTTGAAGCATGGGGAATGGACCGCATCACCAATCACAATGCCGCCAGGTTCATGGGAATCAAGAACATCAAGCACCTCGACGACATTCGCAACCACTTTGGCCCGTCATGAAGCAGTACTGCTTTGATACCTCCGGCTTTACCAATCCTCTCCACTCGGTGCCGGAGGATATCTTTGCGTCACTCTGGGGTCGAATCGGCCAGATTGTGAAAGACGGCCGGATCGCCGTCACCACGGAGATCTTCGAGGAATTGGAGGGAACGATCTACAGTCCTATCGGCGGGGTGATCGACGCAAGCCAGACCGATCTCGTTCTCGCGGTTGGGGTAGGCGATTGGGACCATGCCGCTTATATTCAGGAAAATGCCCGTATCATTTCCACCTATCGGCAATTCATATCCGAGTACATGCCCGGAATTCCTGACAATACCGTGTGCCTCAACGACATCACCATCATTACCCTTGCCAAGGTCACTGGGTTACCACTTGTCAGTATGGAAACGTCTACGGGCAACTCACTGAAGTACAAGCGCATTCCAGATATCTGCGTACAGGAACATATCGTACATCTGACGTTTCTTGAATTCCTGCGGCGTGAAGGCATCAAAGTCTAGCAAACGTAAACGGGCGACTCCCGCAGGAGCCGCCCACCGGGTGGTTGCCCACCCTCCCCGGCAGTCGAAGCGACCGGAGGGAATGTTCACAGCATAGCAGATGGCGGTCATCCGGGATTCTAGTCTGCCGAAATCGCGCAACTCCAACATATTGATCTGTTATACAGTCTGTTATATTCTATGGAGAGTGGCTCTCGTTCTCCCACTGAGGTGACGCGTGCGCATCGACACTCCCGAGAATATGGAACACCTGCAGCGGATCTTCCCGCTCATCCCGCGCGCGCTGGACCGGGCGCAATCCGAAATCGGCCCCGCCGCGTTTGCCGTGCTGCGCAATCCCACGCGCTCGGCCATCGTCCACGACCTGATCATCGCCGAGGCGGAGCAGGTGTTCAACGGTGATACGTCCATTCATCTCGTCGACTCCAGGGGGCTCCGCCACCTGATGTTGCCCAACCTGGGAGTGCGCTTTCACCGGGGAAGCCAGCGCGGCCAACGCATCAGGATCAACCAGACCCGCCAATCGAAGGACTGGTACGCCAAACCGCAACTCGTGTTCGATGGCTTCCCCGACCCAAACGATCGCTTTCATCTCGTCTATGTGCCGGATGTTACCTGGACCCGGGTGGACAGTTGCGTGGTCGGGCTCTACTACGCCGAGAAAGCGGTCGAAACCC
>CAYTRP010000455.1:0-3224 GCA_964440195.1 uncultured Candidatus Sumerlaeota bacterium | reverse complement strand
GCCTCGTCGGCATTGTAGGTGAGGTCAAACGTCGCCTGATGGTTCTCTACCACCGGAACCGAAGAGTAAACAGGCCGGTTCGTACCCATCTCAAGGAAGTACGTAAAATGGCCATCCGGCGAAACCCTGGCGGTCTCCAGCCAGTCGAGAGCCTTGGGAATGGGTTCGAGGTACCGGCGGTCTCCGGTGTATTGGTAATACTGGAGCAACTGCTTGAGATTGTCCCACGTCTCGCCGGTGTTGACGGTGGCGATCTCGAATTTCCGTCCGGGGGCGGGGCGCAACTCCATGTCGTACTGTTGGGCCCATCCCGCCTGCGGCGCGGGAAGTTGGGATACAAGGTAGAAATCCATGCCTCTGCGGGCGGCCGCCTTGAATTCCGGGTGCCCAAGCGTCTCGTAGGCCTCGATGAGGAGGTGTATGTTGCTTGAGGCGACCTCGTCGTTGAAGGTGTAGAGGGAAGTGTAATCGCCCTCGAGAGGGAAGCGCTGTGGCCATGCGCCGTTCGGAAACTGCGCCGTGACAATCATGTTGAGGGCCTTCATCAGCGGTTGTTGATAGGCCGGGTCCATTGTCTCGACGTAGAGCCTTAGGAGAAACCGGGTTGCTTCCGTGGTTGTTTGGTCATCAAAGGTCGCATTGTCGTGCTGCTTGGTGTGCTCCTCCCATCCCCATTTTTTCGAGAAGTACTCCTCATAGTACTCGGGGAGGGTGGATGCCTTGAAATCGATGTAATAGTCCCATCCCCCCATCGGCCGCTGGCCCCAGGCGAGCGTGTTGGCGGCCCGCTTTGAGTAGTCCAGAAACACGTCATCCCCGGTGGCTTTGTACGCCTCCAAAAAGACGAGCCCTACGGTCGGAGTGCCAGGCGGCTCCACCCAAACCATGGTGTCCCTCGCCTTCAACTCACCGTAGCGAAGACTCCCGTCGAGGGATGTCTTCCAAACGAATCCGCCGCGATAGGACATGTTCTCCATCATAAAGTCGGCGGCCCTTCGCATGGCGGCGTGAACCTCGGCGCGCGTGGGTTCGGAGGCCGGCACCGCAACGATGCAGGCGGCGAGCAAGCAGGGCACGGCAAGGGCATGGCAAAGTCTTCTCATCCGGGCCGAATCCATTGGGAAAGTCGCAGGCAGGCACAAGGCATCCGCGCGGGTCGGGTGCGGGGAAACGGATGGCGTCAGGCTAGAGGGAGAATCCACCGCCCTGGTAGGCGTAAATGTCCCCGTAGCTGATTGTTCCATTGCTGGGGTCGTACCGAAGTGGCCTGAGCGGCGAACTCACCGTCGGATCGTGACCACCTTGACCGTAGAAGACCTGTTCGGATTGCTCGATCAGCTTGATCGAGTGCCAGCCACCCGTTTGGCGGGTGATGTCCGGCCCGATTGAAAGAGTGAGCCATAGGTCCTTGGGATAGGTCGTGTAGGCGATGGTGGAATTGCCCCATTGGGCTATCATGTGGCTGTTGACCGAGTAGATCGTGTAGCGGCTTCGGGACTTCTCGAATTCATCGACCGGAATCGACGACATATAGGCGATCGGCGTGGTCAAGAGCTGGGGGTCGCTGTGGCTTGCGGAGTTGTTGACCTGCAGGTAGCTGTCCCTGTAGTTCAGGGGGAATGAGTTGTTGTCAACGCGGTACAGCTCCATGGCCACGGAGAGCGTCCGCATGTCGTTCATGACCCTCGAAGTCTTGGCACGGGTCTGGGCCGCGAGGAAGTTTGGCACCGCAATGGCGGCCAAAATTGCAATGATCGCCACCACGATGAGGAGCTCGATGAGGGTGAATCCGCTCGGGCGTGGCTTGCAGGGTTTCATGAGGATGCTCTCCCGGTGGGTTTTTGTCGAAGGAGGGGATGACTTCAAGTCGAGGCCTGATGCGTCATCGTCGAGTGTTTCCTTCATGGCAATGAGAATCACAAATCGAAAAATGACCATGCAAAATGCTACCCGTCGGAGAGCCTCGCAAGGAACTTCCTCAGGTTGAACTTCTTGCGCTGCAGGTTGAGCTTCCGCCGGATGTGGGCACGGTGAGTCTTGACCACATTCTCCGAGATATTGAGGAGCGAGGCGATTTCCTTGGTGAGCATGCCGTCCCGAATGAGCTTTGCGACACGCAACTCCTGTTGGGAGAGGCCGAAAAAGCCGGATGTGAGCCGGCTGAGCAGGGGAGACGTGACATCGAGAAGACTCTTCTCGATGGAATCGATCAGGGTAACCTGGTCCCGTAGCCTGCACAGCGCTCGAAGCCGGCTGAGTGGGGGAAGGACCAGTTCCTTCAAGTTCGTCAGGACGCGTTCCTCCGCCGTCGTCAACTCCTGCGATCGGCAGTTCATGAGGAGATTGAGGGCGGTGTTCGCGGCATCAAGCTCGACTGCCTGCCGGCTGAGCACGTCGTTGACGCGCTCGACTTCCGCAAGAAAATCGCTCACGCGATCCTCAAGGGATGCCACCCGATCGCGGAGGGCCTGCTCGCGTTCACCCAAATCGGACACAATGGCCAACCAGCCCGCCATGCGGACCTTATTGCCGTCCTTGTCCCACACGGCCTGCCCGCGGACATGGAATCGGCGGTACTCCCCGGTAGTGGTACGCATGCTGTATTCGAGGTCGTAGGGGCGCCTGTTCTGCGTATGCTCCTCGATGGCTTGAAAGACCTTGGAAACATCGTCCGGGTGAATGAGCGCCTTCCAGTCGTCATACGTGAAGGGGTCTTCCCGTTTGTAGCCGAGGAATTCCTTGAATCTGGGGGAAAAGTAGCTGACCGGCTTCCACGGCTCCCCTTGGTTCTCACCGGGGATGAATCGCGTGTCCCAGAAACCCAACTGCCTCTCTGGCACGATTGGAATTACTTGCTCAATGTTCATGCTCGACTTCGACGACGATGTCCGGAGATCAGGCACTATGCGATTCCCTTTGGAGGATTTACAGGGGCCAAACCCTTGGTACGGCATTCAGCCAGTGACTTTCGATATGGGCATGGCGTGACTCGCGCCTTCCGCCGTGCACGGTTAGTGTAACCTCTGTCTTGTCATGCCTGCGCGCCTGAACGGAGCTCTGAGTATCCTGTCGCCTCCCCCACTATTATCACAAACGAGACTGATGTTTCTCTTATGAAATCAGCGGGGGCAGCATCGGGAAAAGTGGGTCCCATGTCAAGGACTGATTCATCAGGACCTTCCCCATTTTTCAGCCGTCAAAACACAACAGCATATCAAGCTGAG
>CAYTRP010000454.1:0-3240 GCA_964440195.1 uncultured Candidatus Sumerlaeota bacterium | reverse complement strand
ATCTCCAGCACCGACGGCCAGATCTATCTCGAATCCGACCTGTTCTATCGCGGCGTTCGCCCGGCCATCAACGTCGGTCTCTCCGTGTCGCGCGTCGGTGGCGCGGCCCAGACCAAGGCCATGAAGAAGGTCGGCGGCAAGCTTCGCCTCGAACTCGCGCAGTTCCGCGAACTCGAAGCCTTCGCCAAGTTCGGCTCGGACCTCGACAAGGCGACCCAGCGCCAACTCACGCGCGGCGCGCGCCTGGTCGAAATCCTCAAGCAGGGCCAGTACGTGCCCCAGCCCCTGGCCAACCAGGTCATCCAGATCTATGCCGGCACGAACGGCTACTGCGATGCCATTCCCGCCGAGCAGACGACCAAGTTCGTCGAGGGCCTTCTGGGCTACATCGGCGAAAAGTACCCCTCCGCCCTTCACCACATCGAGGAAACCAAGCAGATCGACGACAACACCGCCGCCGCGCTGGAAAAGGCGTGCAAGGAGTGGGTGGAGGCATGTGGGATCTAGGATCTGGGAGTTGGAATCTGGGGTTCCTTCGACCGGAAAGTGTTTCCCGATCATGGCGTCGGAAGAGTGATTGAATGGCTGCGGTCAATTCCTTTCGAGATCTCGAAGTGTGGCAGGAATCGATGAGTCTGGTGGTGCAGGTTTATCAGGTGGTGAAGGACTTCCCCAAGGCGGAGGTATACGGGTTGGCTGATCAGATGAAGAGGGCTGCGGTGTCGGTGCCCTCGAACATCGCGGAGGGGTGGGGACGAAAGTACACGCAGGAGTATATCAAGCACGTGGCAATAGCTTCGGGATCGCTCGCGGAGTTGGACACACAGTTGGAGATCGGCAAACGCCTCGGCTTTATCCGCGAAGAGCAGTGGGAATCCATCAACAAGGACATGGCCCTCCTCGGCCGTAAGCTCTCTTCGCTTCGACGCTCCCTTTCGGCAAAGTAGCCGGGCCCTCAATCCAGCCTTCCACGGTAATCATCCCCCCCAGATCCCAGATCCCAACTCCCAACTCCCAACTCCCAGATCCGGTTTTTCCCATGGCCAAAGGCATCAAAGAACTCCGCCGCCGCATTCGCTCCATCAAGAGCACGATGAAGATCACGCGTGCCATGGAGATGGTGTCCGCCTCGAAGCTGCGGCGCACGCAGACGATCATGGAGGGCGCGAAGCCGTTCACCCTCAAGCTCGAGCAGCTCCTCGGCCGCCTCGCCCGCAGCAACAGCGCCCAGCAGAATCCCTTGTTTGACAAGCGCCCCGAGGATTCGGCGCCGCCCCTGTTGCTCCTCTTCACCTCCGATCGCGGGTTGTGCGGCGCGTTCAACGCCAACCTCATCAAGCTTGCCGAGAAGTACCTGAAGGCCCATCCGGGGGCCCTGATCTATGTCGTCGGCCGCAAGGGCCGCGATTACCTGCGCCGCCGCTATCCCGACCAGATCGTCGAGTCCATCGTGGACACGGGCGGCCGCGTGGACGGCAAGCTCACGGACCGCATCGGCAGGGAGATCGTCGAGATGTTCCTTGAGAAGAAGGTCTCGGAGATCAACATCATCGCCTCGGAGTTCCTGTCCACCGCCACCAATCGTCCGCGGCTGTCGCGCTATCTGCCGCTCGTGGCCGAGGCTTTCGGCGTCTCCGACGAGCAGGAGGGCGCCAAGGCGATCGACTACCTGCTCGAGCCCACGCCGGAGCGGGTCTTCGAGGCGCTCCTCCCGCGCTATCTGCGCAACAAGATCTACCTGTCCATGGCCGAGACCGTCACCAGCGAGCACGCCAGCCGCATGTTGGCCATGAACAACGCGACAAAGAACTGTAACGATCTGGAGGCCATGTTCACGCTCCAGATGAACAAGGCGCGCCAGGCCGCCATCACCACCGAGATCATCGAAATCGTCAGCGGCGCCGAGGCGCTGGCGGGATAAGCGATGGGGATTGCATGGGTCGGGAGGCTGGGATAGGGTGGAATCACCGCTGCTGAAGGGGAGGTGACCCATGGCTCCGCAGACACTGAAGAAGACGCCGAAACCCGCCGTCAAGCGCGGCAAGAAAAAGGCCGGGTTGGATATTGAAACCTTGACGGGGATGACGGCGGAGGAGCGGAGAAGAGAGATTTTCGGCCCGACGGGCAGGCCCCGGAAGCCACCGCTGACGGTTGAAAAGTTGAAGGAATTAATCGATCCCGAGGCGGATTTTGGGGAGGGAGACGAATTTGAGCGCTGGCTCGATGAAACACGAGGAAGGACCAAGCCTGGAGGAGAGTCCGAACGCCGGTGATCGTCGTGGACACAGACATCGTCTCGTTCGTCTACAAGGATGACTCCCGTTTCACAAGGGCTGGCGAATTGATTAGGCGACAAAGTGGAGCAATTTCGTTCATGACATTGGCAGAGACGGACCGGTGGATTTTTTCGAGATCATGGTCAATGACAAGGACGAATCACTTCAGGGACTTCTTGGCGCAGTTCGAGGTTGTTTGGTCCAACAGGCGCATTTGCCTCGGATGGGCACAAGTCATGGAGAACTGCCGCAAGAAGGGCCTAACCATCCACCCCAGCGACGCCTGGATCGCCGCCACCGCCCTGATACTGGAATGCCCCTTGTTGACCAACAACGCCCGCCACTTCGCCGCCATCGACGGCCTCGAACTTTGGAACCCCTGACTCCCGATTCCTGACTCCCGACTCCCCAATAACCCGACTCCCAAACCCCCGAGGTGCAGAACCCATGAATGAAGGCATCGTCAAGCAGGTCATTGGGCCCACGGTCGACGTCGAGTTCGACAGCGACTCCCTCCCCCAGATCTACAATGCCCTGCTCATCAACAACCCCAAGTCCGAGCGCCCCCTCACCGTCGAGGTGGCCTCGCACATCGGCAACAACACCGTGCGCTGCGTCGCCATGGATTCCACCGACGGGCTCATCCGCGGCATGAAGGTCACCGACACCGGCGGCCCGATCACCGTGCCCGTGGGCGAGCAGGTCCTCGGCCACATCTTCAACCTGCTCGGCGAGGCCCTCGACGACCGCGGCGCGCTCCCCAACCCCGAGGTGCGGCTGCCGATCCATCGCGCGGCCCCGACCTTCGAGGAAACCAAGCCCGCCACCGAGGTCCTCGAGACCGGCATCAAGGTCATCGACCTCCTTTGCCCCTACGCCAAGGGCGGCAAGATCGGCCTGTTCGGCGGTGCCGGCGTCGGCAAGACCGTCGTCATCATGGAACTCATCAACAACATCGCCAAGG
>CAYTRP010000453.1:1179-3256 GCA_964440195.1 uncultured Candidatus Sumerlaeota bacterium | reverse complement strand
GGAGAAACAAAGAGGACAGGATAACGGGATGGACGGGATAGGAAACAAATCGTTGCTGGCTCGCGCCTTCTTTTTCTCCGCGATCTCTGTGATCTCTGTGCTTCAAAATCCGTTTTGAGTTGAAGCAGTTGGCTCGGGATCGCAGTCCAGTGCCTCCCCCCGCGCTGACGGGAACAAGGCCAAGATGCACCCGACCGCCTCGCGCGGCGGTTTTGCGCTTGAGGCGGCAGGGGGTTGGGCAGCGTGGTGGAAGAGATGATGCCCGCACAAACCGCCCCGGCAAGCAATAATGGATGGGCCACGGCCTGGCCCGGCGTCGTCCTTGTCGTTTTTGCCCTCCTGCTGGCCGCCCCAATGTTGGGGGACTGGGGGGGCATTGCCAACGTCGAGGACGACGCCGATGGGCGCCAGCAGATGGCCGCGTTGGTGGCGGTCTCGGAAGCGTTTTGGCGGCATGGCGAGTTCCCGCTTTGGAATCCAAAGCTGGGGGGCGGGGTTCCGTGGGCGGGGTACCTGTACAACCCGGGCGTTTCGGTCATCACGCCTGTGGTGCTGCTCGCCGGGCCGGTCGGTGCGCCCAAGGCGTGGGCGCTGCTGGTGTTGATCGGAGCGGGCTTGGGGATGTACGGTGCCCTGCGCTTGTGGTCGGGCATCCCACGGGGCGCGGCCTTGCCGGCGGCGATGGCGTTGATGGCCAGCGCCTGGCTGCCGGGCAGGATGTACTCGGGGAACTACGACGAGTCGACGATCCTCCTCGCGCCGCTGGCGTTGGTGCTTCTGTGGGGACTGATCAAGGGGCGGTGGTGGGGCTTGTTGTTGCCGGTGCTCTTCAGCACGTTGTTCGCGCAGGCGAAGTTCGGCCCCGCGATTGTGGGTGTCATGACGGGGTTGTTTGTGACCGGTGCCTTCTGGGGCCGGTGGCGGGCGCTGGGCAACGCCCTGGCCTGGCTGGCAGGGGCCTTCATCGTGGGGGTGCTTCTTTCCGCGCCCAAGCTGTTGCCGCTGGCGGAACTCCTGGGCCGGGACCTGATCGACCAGTCGAACCGGGAGGACGTTCTCTCCTATCGCAGCTTTGGCGAGGTGTTGCATTACCTGACGGAAGGGTACGAGCGTCGCCCGCTCTCAATGAAGCCGAACCGGCTGTTGGGCATTGGGCCGTTGGCGGTGGTGTTGGCGCTCGCGGCGCTGGGAATGGGCAGGTGGCGGGTGCTGGCGCCATGGGCCGTCGTGGCCGTGGGCGGGTTCCTTCTGTCGATGGGGCCGGAATCGCCGCTGCCGCTGGGAGAGTGGATGGCGGCGCTTCCCTTGTTCGACGCGATGCGGAACTTCGCGAAATACTGGAATATCCTGCTGCTGGTGGGAATGGCGGGGATGGCGGCCGTGGGGCTGCAGGCGGTTCTGGCGTGGAACAGGTCCTCGGTGCCGGCGTCGTGGGGACGCGTGGCGATCGCGGCGGCACTGGTGGCGGGGTTGCTCGTCCCCACGGTTTACCGGTCCTTGCGCTTGTCGCGCGAGGCGTTTGACGAGCGGCTGGGTGAAATGCCGGCGCCCGCGCGCGAGGAGGGCTTCTTCCATGTGAGCGTGCGGGAATTGGAAGGCGTCGTGGACCGCTATCGCAGCGTGCCGCGCGAGGAATTGGCCCCCGCCAACGACATGTTGCAGGTCATTCTCGCGGGAAAGGGCTTCATCCCTTGGTACGGCAACTTGCAGTTCCAGGAGAATGCGGTCGCGCGTTATCATGCCGAAGGGAATGCATGGATCGAGAATCCGGCATATCCGGGTGCCGAGGTGATCGTGGAATCGGAGTCGGCCCGGGCGGGGTCGTACCGCGTGACGTACAACACGATCCGGTTCGAGGCGGAAACGCGGGAGGCCACCCCGGCGACGATCAACATGAACTGGAATCCGGGGTGGCGAACCGACACGGGGACGCTGTCCCGCAGCGGGGAAGGGCGGCTGCTGGTGAGCCTGCCGGCGAATCACCGGGGCGAGGTGACACTGCGGTTCGTGGATTGGAGATTCCTGGCAGGGCTGCTTGTGGCGCTCGTGGGGGGCGCCGGGTGGGTGTTCGCTTTTG
>CAYTRP010000453.1:0-1169 GCA_964440195.1 uncultured Candidatus Sumerlaeota bacterium | reverse complement strand
GAACCCTGGAACAGTGTCCCCTTGAGCACGGGGGAGCGATCAGGCATCGCTTGAAACTGCGCGGCCGGAGCGATGCCGGGTGTGGGATTTCGCGCACGTTGCAGGACACTCCGCCCAAGACACGCCCCTTGTCCCTCTCCCGTTTTGCCGTGAATGCCCCCGTGAAGGTCACGATGATCTTCGTGGCGGTGTTGATCCTTGGGCAGATCGCCCTTGATCGCTTGCCAACCAACCTGTTTCCCGACATCCGCGCCCCAAGGGTCACGACGACGGTCCGCACGACCGGCCTCTCCCCCACCGAGGTGGAGCGGCGCATCTGCGAGCCCCTTGAGCGCGAGATGTATACCCTGCGGGGCGTGACACAGGTGGAGACCATCGCCCGCGCGGACAGCGCCGTGGTTGTCACGGAGTTTACCTGGGACACGCCGCTGGACTTCGCGTTCCTCGACGTGAAGAAGGCCGTGGCGGACTTGCAGCGGACGCGCTCGCAGGAAATCTCCAGCGTGTCGGTACTGCGCTACGATCCCAACGCGCGCCCCGTCATGACTGTCGCCCTGGTCAGTGAGGGCGACACGGACCTTGAGGAGCTGCGGCGCCTGGCGGACCAGACGCTGCGTCCCCGATTTGAACGGCTCGAGGGAGTGGCGAACATCGTCATTTCGGGCGGCATCGAGAACGAGGTGAGGATCTCGCTCGACGAATCGCTCCTGGTGGCCTATGAGATCGATGTCTCCACGGTGGTGAGTGCCCTCGCACAGGAGAATGTGAACTCGACGGGTGGATACATCACGGAGGGGACAAGGCGCTTTCTCCTCCGGGCGATTGGCGAGTTCGAGGACCCCGACGAAGTGCGGCGGGTGGTGGTGAAACGACAGGGCGAAGCGCCGGTGCTATTGGAGGACATCGGCACGGTGGAGGTTGTGCCGAAGGATCCAACGGGAGTGGTCCTCTTTGATGGCAAACCGGCGGTGGGCTTGTCGTTCTATCGCGAAGCCGAGGGGAACACGGTGGGGGTCGCTCGTGCCATCCGTGCCGAACTTGAAGCCCTCCAGGGCAAGAAGAAGACGCCCGGGGAGATGACGCAGGCCGGCGAGGGCGCCCCGGGAGCCATGCATGTGGCCGACGAGGCGCGTCCCCGGCGGCAGGATGCTCGCCGTCATCTCCTCGTC
>CAYTRP010000452.1:0-3256 GCA_964440195.1 uncultured Candidatus Sumerlaeota bacterium | reverse complement strand
CGCATCCTCCAGATTGCGCGCCTCGATGCGCCCCCCATGGAACTCGCGAACGATCTGCTGCACCCAATCGAGCCCCAGGCCCTCTCCGCCCCCCGATTCCTTGGTCGTGTAGCCCAGCTTGAAGATGGCCTCGGTCTCCTGCGCGCGCATCGGCGCCCCGTCGGGATGCCTGATGCCCCCGCCGTTGTCCTCCACCGAGAGGACGACCTCCCCCGCGCCGCGCCCGCGCCGCACCGACAACGTCACGCGCCCGCCGCCCCTCTCCAGCTCGCCGCCGCGCTTGATCGAATCCGCCGAGTTCGCCAGAAGGTTGAAGATCGCCAGCCGCAGCAGCCGCGGCTCCACCTCGACCCGTGGCGCCGCCGGGTCCCCCACCGTCTCCACCGCGATCTTGCGCGACGTGGAGAGCCGGAACAACCCCCCGATCTCCTCGATCAAGGCATTGACATCCGTCTCCTCGAAGCGAGGACGGGAAAGATAGCTAAAGCTGCGATACAAATCAACAATCTCCTGAAGAAAGCGCGCGGAATTCAGCACCGCCTCCAGCGATTGGCGCAGGATCTCGCCCTTGAGCGGCGAGCGCCGCAGTTCCTCCTCGGGGATGCCCATGAACGCCCGGATGTTCATCAGTTCCAGCTTCGTCGTGGCGATCACGTTCGTCAGGTCATGCCCGAGGTTGCGCGACAGCGTCACGTTGGCCCGGCTCTTTTGCTGGCTGATGAAACGGCGCTGCTCCACCACGAGCCGCAGGCCGAAGCGCAATTCCTCCGAGACGCGGACAAACAACCGCCGCCACCAGGCATCCAGCATTCCGCGCCGCCCCGGCCGCCCCAGACACACCACGGTCGCCTGCAACTCTTCCTCGCCCACCAGCTCCGCGTACCGGCGCACCGGCGCCATGCCGGGCTCGGTCGCGACATGAAATTCGAATCGCCCGGTCTTGATGCCGTCCTCGACAAGCCGCCGCTCGACAAGATCGGCCTCCGCCGGGCGCATCGGCTCCCGGCCCAGCGCATCCGTCGATTCCTCGAAACGCCACTCGTCCTCCGCCGTTTCCCGGCGGAACACGAGCAGGCGGACCTGCGGGAGGGGAAACAACGCCTCGACGAGGGCCGGGGCGATCTCCAGCACGCCGCGCGTGTCGAGCATCACGCGCCCGGCGATGAAATCGCGCAGCGACGTGTGCAGGATCGACAGGTTCGCATCCCCCGCCAGCCGATTGTAGTATCTTTCCAGCAGGCTGCGGGGATGCGCGATCAGGCGCCATCCCGGCGTCGCCCCCTGGTCCAGGACGCTCACCACCGACCGGATTGGCAGGAGCAGCGTCCAGAGCACCACTCCATAGAGGATCGCCAGCAAACCCAGCGCCATCATCGACCGCGCGCGCCACTTGGCCGTCAGCTCCTCGATCTCCGCAAAGCCCGAGGGCGTCGTGTAATCCGTCGAGATTGTCAGGAGCACGTCGCTCCCGTCGCGGCGCGTGAACTTCACGTCGTCGGACCAATCCGTTGAGAACAGCGAGTTGCGCCAGGTGTTCTGCTTCTCAAAGGCAAAGGGGTTCTCCAACGTCGTGGACAACCGTCCCTTGGCGTCGTCCACGCGCACGCGCCAGACGAACGGGTGCGCCTTCATCACCGCCTGCATCTTTTCGATGATCTGGGTGCGCACATCCTCGCGATAGCGCTCGCTTGCCAGCAGCGGAGCGAATTCACGGCTCATATCCACCAGGATCATCTGGGAGAGGCGTGCAAGATCCTCCCGCGAGCGATCGTCGAACAGACGGCCCTCCTCGATTATCGCGTCCACGATCTTCGACTTTTCCCGGCTGTAATACACCCGGTCGATCTGCACCAGGACCAGCACGCCGAAGAGGAGGAACACCGCCGCCGAAAGGACCAGCAGCAGGTTGCGCCTCATGAATCGCCGCACGGGATCGGGGGAAACCACCGTCTCGGCCGGCTGCGCATCCTTCGCAAGCAACGCCCGGATCGTTTCCCTCGGCGCGGTCATAGCAGGCCCGGAGAATCTTCCTCGAGCTTTTCTTCCTTCTTGTCGCGGCGCTCTTCGAGGTACTCGGGCGTGGCCATGTCGCCCGTCAGCACTTCCTGGACGACGTGGCGGGCAAAAACGCGGTAAAGCCGGTCGCGCCTCTGCGCCTCGGTCTCGTAGGTGTTGCGCCGGGTATCCACCCGTCCGATGGCCTTGGAACTCACCTGGCGGTTGGGGCCGACACGCGGGCGCCCCACCTCGTTGCGCACCACGAAAACGTCGGCCACCAATTCCACTTCGACCTGACGCGGGAAGCTCCCGTCACCGAGGTCCACGTTGCGTTCGCGGAATCGCTTCAGCGTCACCAGGACGATCGCATCCGACTGGCCCTCGCCCACCAGCTTCAGCCGTCCGTCCGCCATGAACTCCTTCTGCAGGAAAAGGGTGGCGTCTTCCTCCAGGCCGACCTCGGCCGTCCGGTTGATGATCATCGGGACCGACACGGACCGAATCGACGGCGGCAGGGTCCGCTCGCGCGACACTCGCACGCACGAGGACGCCCCCACGGACATCGCCACCAACAGCAGGAGGGCCAGCAGGCGCAAGATCGCGGTCGTTGGGCTTTTTGTCGCCACCATGGATCGGTCTTTTCCCTCGTCAAAAGTATCCACCGCTCACTCTTGCCCCCTTACCAACACGACCCCGCGTGCCGCCGCTACCCGAAAATCGTCCGATCGGCTTGCACCCTCCCCTCCCATCGGCACCATTCACTCCCCTGGAGTGCCCCCCGCGCCATGAAAATGATCGCCACCATCCTCGGTTCCGGCACCTCCATGGGCGTCCCCCCCATCGGGTGCGAGGACGCCGTGTGCCTCTCCGACGACCCCAGGAACAAGCGCCTGCGCGCCGGCCTGTGGTTGCGCGAGGCCGGCCCCGAACCCGCCCGCGCGCGGGGGCTCATCGTCGATTGCGGGCCCGACTACCGCCAACAGGCCCTCACCCACCGCATCCACCGCCTCAATGGCCTCCTTATCACCCACGCCCACTTCGACCACGTTTCCGGGCTCGACGACCTGCGCATCTACAATTTCCGCCAGGGCCAGCCCCTCCCCATGCGCGCCCGGCCCGACGTCCTCGCCGACATTCGCAAGCGCATGGATTACATCTTCGACCCGCCGCAACTCGGCGGGGGCGTCGCCTCCTTCGACATGAATCCCATCGAGGGGCCCTTCGATTTCCTTGGCATGCGCATCCTCCCCATCCCCGT
>CAYTRP010000451.1:0-3266 GCA_964440195.1 uncultured Candidatus Sumerlaeota bacterium | reverse complement strand
CGAATACCAAAAACTCGGCCGCCTGACCCTGGCCTCCGAGTTCGGACCTTATCTGAACCTTCTGTGAGGTATTACGGGCCGAGGGTTCTTGGCATGAGATCCATTCGCCTGAATAGCTCGGGAAGCGCCGCAGGATTCGTCGCGATGATTTCTTCCAGCCTCCCCGGGTCCACGATGGGGTGATTCATCTCCGGATGATCAGTCAGACGCAGACCCGGGCGACATAACCTGTAACCGTCGTGCGCACGGTAATAACCGTACAAAAAGCCGGCCTCGCGCAGCAGTCCGTTGATACGCCACTCGCGCTCGTCCGGAAATGCCACCCTGACCCCTTCTGCCCGAAGTGAGGAGATGACCTCACGGTACGAACTTTCAGTCAGCGGATTGCCCTGAAGTTTTACATACCGCAGCCCTCGGCACGATTGCAGCTCAGCCAAGTCCTCGACAAGGCTCGCAGTCAATTCGATCTTGTAAAGGGAAGGCAGTTGAGCAACTCCTGCGATACTTCCCAAGTTGCTCACCTGAACCACGAGCGAGGAAAGTCTTTCCAATCCGGACAGAACGCGCAAATCAACCGGATCACATCCAATGAGAGATAAAACCTCGACATTGGGACAGTCCCGTAGCGCCTCGATGTCCCGAGCGTGCACCACTTCGAGGTAGCCGACCGACGAAAGGAGATCTTGCGTATAGGGAGGTGAGTCGCCCGTCTCCAACTTGATCGCCTCTTCGATCGCTGGATCCATGAGCCGCTCCTCCCCATCAACTCATCCGCCCTGCAACAACTTCCTTACCCGATCGAAGTCGTTCTCAATCTTGGCAACGTTCCTACGCTGCTGTGCTGCGAGTTGCCCGACGGTGAAGTCATCCTCGAATACCTTCGTGGCCAGCTTGTACCGGACCCCAATAGGCATTTTAAGAACTTCTTCCGATAAGCCCAGAGTGGACCCCGACCACACCAGGCCCTCCTCATGGGAGCCGTCGATCTCCCCATCCTGCGGCACGCCAAGTGCGGAGAATATTTTGTCGAGGCACGCCGCCGGATCCCCTGTCAGGTTCGCTCGGAATATCTCCCGCAGCGCATCATGAAAGGCCTCCGTGCCATCCGTGAGTACCGACTTGTCTTCATCCTTGTGATAGAAGGACCCAACATGGCCAGCGGGCGGACTGGACAGACCCTCGGGCCTTTTCCATATCACCAGATTAGTGCGAGAGCGCAGCTCGTTGTGCAGCAGAAGCCAGTCGAGGGCGCCTTGGACCCGGCCGGCGTCGAAGTGAGAAATAGCTGCATCGAGAACTTCCAGAATCATATTGGAAGGGATCCACTCGTGATGACCTGGCATTTTGGCACGGAACTGATCTTTCAGCCAGGCAACCGTTGCGCCTCCCTTGTTCCACAACTGCTCGAAGCGCTCTTTGGTGATGCCGTTGACTTCGCGACTTCGCAACATCCCTTCAAGGAACTGTACGATTCCGCCCGCCTCCTGCACAGCAACCATGAGATCAGGGTCCGCACCATCCCTGAGAAATGGCTCAAATTTTCCATAGTTCGATATATCCACGCGAAATCTTATTCTCTCGAGCTCGCCGAGGATTTTTGTATCGTCAGCATCTGCCGCAATTTCGTTGACTCGCTTCTTTCCCGTTTCCCGCAGTTCCCCGACGGCTTCTTCGCCCACCTGATCCAGGAAGGCATTGCGCACCGGATTTCTATCTTCTTTCTTGAAGACAAAATCGGAAAACTCGGTAGTATCGGCAGATCGCTTCCCAGGTGCACTCTTGAAGTAATTGACAAGAGTGGCATGGGCATAAGCAGAGTCCTCACTCTGCAGATATTTGACACCCTTCGACTCCGTGCCATTCAGCACCGAAATCGATGGCCATACCTTCGCGTCATTAATTTCAGGCTTCTGCACCTGCACTTGCCACCAAGACGGATGTACTTTTTCTGCAACCCACTTCTGACCGTGGCCGTGAAGATGTTCTTTTATGTGATTTTTGATTTGTTCGTTCGTACTCTTGGCGCCGATCTTTTCCGGAGGGCTGGCCGTCGCGACGATGTCGTATCTCCCGGGGCTCCCCTCAACGAACTTCTTCGTCATAGTTTTCAGCCCTTTGGGACGCAACGTCCTCAGTATGCGATCCAAAAGACTGTCCAGAGCACGATCGTCTTCCAACGAAGCAGAAGACGATTGAGTCAGCATGCGCCGAGCCTGCTGTTTCACATTTCGGCTTCTTGCCGTATCGGACCCATCATTCCCGCGACTCTCTCTTCCCTTCCGCCGCCAGAGGCTCTTCGCCTTTTTGGCGATGCGGGTGATGATTTTGTCGATCGCGCGGCCGACGGGGCGGGAGACTTTTTGGAAGACGCTGCGGACTTTGGTGGCCAGGCTGCCGATGCCCAGGAGGGCAGCGAGGAAGCCGAGGAGGAGGGGGATGCTGGTGGAGAGGGCGGATTCGATGAGTTTGGGGACTCCTGATGCCGCGCCGTCCGCGATGGCGATGACCGCGTCCAGGATGGCGTTCATGAAGTCGGTGATCTGGGCGGCCTGGGTCACGATGAAGGTGACGATGTCGATGATTCCCTTGACCGCGCGGACGAAGGCCGAGGCCGGGGTCAGGAGGGAGACGATCCAGGCGATGCCGGCCACGATGACCGTGGGGATCAGGTAGGACTTCAGGTCGTCCAGGATCGTTTTCTTGAGGTCGCCGGATTCGCCGGTGATCTCCTTGGTCATGCCGGCGGGGCCCTCGCGCTGGAGGGCCTGGGCCTCGGGGATCGTTTTCTCGACCGTCGCCATGGCCTTGTCCGGGACGCCTTTGCGGACGATCTTGGCGCGGATGGTGTCCCAGGTCAGGCCGAGGAGAGAGGCGAGGAGTTGGACAATGCCCTTCGCGTCGAACTTCGCCGGGATCTGGAGGCCCGTCTTGACGGCCGTGCCCAGGAGCCAGGAGACCAGGCCGGTTTTGAGGTGTTGCTCGATGTTGGCGGTGAACAGGTTGAGGCCGTCGCCCACGTAGCGGACCACGTTGCCCAGGAAGCCGATCGGGTCCTTGATGATCTTGGAGACGGCGGAGGCCGCCTTGGCGAGGATGCCCATCAGGGCGTTGGTCAGCTCGATGATCGTCTGGATCACACCGACCACCGCGTCCTTGACGCGGTCCCACAGGCCCTTGTTCGCCTCCTGGAGAGCGGTGATCTCCTCATCGATCGCGTCCAGCGCCTCGGTGTACTTCTGCGCCAGGTCCTGGACCAGCTGCTCGGA
>CAYTRP010000450.1:0-3268 GCA_964440195.1 uncultured Candidatus Sumerlaeota bacterium | reverse complement strand
CGTCCAAGGGCCCCCACGGTTCGCCGTCCGGGGCCCTTCCTGTTTTTGGGGTGGTTGCACGGCCCACGGGTGAGTGATGGCCCGCCTTTCGGCCCAAAAGGTTTCAATTGGACGGACCACAACCTTTCAATTGGCCGAAGCATAACCTTTCAATTGGCCGGACATAAAGGTTGCAATCAGCCGTAACAAAACCTTTCAATTGGCCGAATAAAAGGGTTGCAATTGGACGGACCATAACCTTTCAATTGGCCGGACACAAAGGTTGCAATCAGCCGGAACAGGGAGCCGTATTCAGCCGATGTCCGCCAATCTACTGCCTCGTCTGGTCCAACCCCGCCTCCTGGAGGCGCTGGAGGATTCGCCCGTGGTGCTCATTCACGGCCCGCGGCAATGCGGCAAGACCACCCTGGCGCAGGAGGTCGGCAGGACAAACGGATACACCTACTTCAACTTCGACGAAGCCGTGCTGCGCGAAGCCGCCGAGGTCGATCCGGTGGGTTTTGTGGCGGGCTTGCCGGAGCGCGTGATATTTGACGAAGTGCAACGGGTGCCGGGAATTCTCCTGGCAATAAAGACCGAGGTCGATCGGCGGCGGGTGGCGGGCCGCTTCATACTGACGGGATCGGCGAACGTGCTGTTGCTGCCCAAACTCGCCGATTCCCTGGCGGGACGCATGGAATTGCTCCGCCTGTATCCCTTGTCGCAGTGCGAACTGGAGAGACGCCCGGCGGGATTTCTGGACGCGCTCTTCGCGGGGAACTTCAAGACGAAGTCGTACAAACGGCTGGGCGAGGGGCTTATTGAACGCATCGTGGGGGGCGGTTACCCTTCCGCGCTTGCGCGCCCACCGGGCCGCCGGCGGGCAACATGGTATCGCGATTATCTGGAGACACTGGTCCAACGCGACGTTCGTGAGTTGGCGCGGATCAGTTCGCTGGACGTGCTTCCCCGGCTACTGGCTTTGGCGGCCTCCCAAACGGCGCGACTGACAAACATCAGCGACCTTGCCACGCCATTTCAACTCAGTCGCCCAACGATCCGCGACTATCTCACCCTGCTCGAAAGGGTGTTTCTGGTGGAGACGCTGGTCCCGTGGCACAGCAATCGATTGAGTCGGCTCATCAAGACGCCAAAATTGCATGTCGGGGATACCGGACTCGCCTGCTCGCTGCTCGGTGTGAGTGCGACGGATCTGAAGGAGGACCGAACGCTGCTCGGCCAGATCCTCGAGACGTTTGTCTTTCAGGAACTGCGCCGTCAGGCGAGCTGGCACGAGGATGCCTTTCGTCTCTTCCATTACCGCGACAAGGACAACGCCGAGGTGGACATCGTCATCGAGCAAAGCGCGCGAAGAATCGCCGGCGTGGAGGTGAAGGCGGCGGCAAGCGTCAATTCCAGGGACTTCCGCGGGCTGCGGCAACTCAAGGAAGCCACCGGAGCCCACTTTGCCGGGGGCGTGGTGCTCTACGACGGAGAGATCAGCGCCAGCTTCGGCGAGGGACTCCATGCAGTGCCCCTGAGGGCACTGTGGGAGACCTCTGCAATCAAGGACACGCGGCGGCGATCCGGAAATCAGTCATAACGCAGCGATTCCACCGGATCCAGCCGCGACGCCCACCACGCCGGCAGCAAACCCGCCAGCGTGCAGATCACCATCGAGCACACCGCAATCAACACAAGTGTCTGCGGATCCACGTCCACTGGCAGGCGGTCGAGGCCATAGACCTCCGCCGGCAGGTTGAAGATCTTCTCGATCTCGTAATGGACAAACCGGCACAGCCACAATCCCCACGCCAAGCCGAGCGACGTCCCCACCAGGCCGATGAACAACCCGTGCAGGAAGAACACCCGCAATACCATCTGGCCCGTCGCGCCCATGCTCTTCAGGATGCCGATCTCGCGCGTCTTCTGCGTCACCACCATGATCAGCGTGCCGACAATGTTGAGCGACGCCACCAGCACGATCAGCAGCAGGATGATGAACATGGCGATCTTCTCGGTCTGGAGCGCCTGAAAGAAGCCGGGGTTGAGTTCCTGCCACGGGCGGGTGAGCACTCGACTGGAGAGAGCCTCGCGCAGGTCGCGCCCAAACAGCAGCGCGTTGCCCGGGTCGTCCACGAGGATGTGCACCGTCCCTACCTTGCCGGGCGTGAGGGCGAGTTCCTGGACGGAATCGATCGAGGTATAGGTGAAGAGCGTGTCCACCTCCGGAAGGCCGGAACGGAAAATACCCACAATGGTGAACTCCAGCATCTTGAAGCGGTTGCTGGTCGCGAATGGCCGCGACGGTCCAATGGCGATCAACTTGTCCCCAATGCCGACCCCCAGTTGCCGCGCCACCTCCGCCCCCACGACGATTTCCTTGAACTCCGGTTCCTTCTTTCCGTCGATCACGGTCCCCGGCAACTGGGACACGGCCTCGCCCCCCGAAAAATCCAACCCCTGAAGCAGAACCCCCTTCTTGACATCAAAGGTGCGCATGTCCTCCACGAGCACCGTCTCGAACATGTAGACCGGCGACGCGGCCTTGAAGCCCGGACCATTCCGGGCTTCAAGGCCGGAATGGTCCGGGCCGTCTCAATGATCCGTTCCGCCTGCTCCACGGTGAAATGGCGGTCCGATCCCATGGGATTGGGCCAGACCTCCACATGGGCGAACACACCCATCATCTTTTCCGTCAGCGTCCGGTTGAATCCATTCATCACGGAAATCACGACCACCAGCGCCATCACCCCCACCGCCACGCCAAGGACCGACACGATGGTGATGAGGCTCACCAGCGAGCGGCCGCCACTGGCCAGCAGGTAGCGCCGCGAGACAAAGCTCTCGAACGACGCGTCAATGAAGCGCGACATCAGGTGCCGCCTTGATCGCAGGCCACCGTAGAAGACCGCGCCAAGCGCCAGTGCCGCCCCCAGTGACAAGCCGAGCCCCCCCCAGTCGTCCAGATGACGTTTGCGATCGAATCCGTAGAACTGGTAGTCGCGCGGATCGATGCGCCACGCCGTGGCATAGCCCACGGAAAGCACGACAACCCGCACCAGGACATCGAGAAGCGCTGTCGCGGCGACAAGGAAAAGCAGGAGGAGCATCGCGTCGAGCAGCAGACCCGCGAGCCTCGACCAGACGGTGAAGACTCGCCCGCCGCCCGTGTGGGCGATGCTGGCGTTGCCGGGCGTTACCGTCGACGACATGCCTGCGGCCATCAGATTTCCGCTCCCTCTTGCCCGTCGATGGAATCACTTTCCTCCGCCGCGTCCTGGTCAAC
>CAYTRP010000449.1:0-3268 GCA_964440195.1 uncultured Candidatus Sumerlaeota bacterium | reverse complement strand
CACATCCGCATCCGCCTCCCCCTGGGATTCGCCCTGACCATGAACCACCGCCAATGGCTCCACCCCCAATACGGAGACATCATCCGCGACATCGACGGCCGCCTCTCCTGGTCAATGATCGGCGTCAAAAAATTCCACCACCGCCTGGAACTGACGGCGACCGCGCCGTTGGAGGAAGAGACGAGGCGGGAGATGGTGGGCGGGGGAGAGGCGATCGGCTCTTGACAATCATACACCTTACAGGTGTATGATTTTCTCGGGAGTGACGGGTGGAGATAATTTTCGCCAAAAAGCTCGGCAAGCACATGAACAGCGCTCCGGCTCGCCAAAAGGCTTTTGGCGTTCGCGGCAAGGTCATCGGACAGCGCCTTGACGACTTGGCCGCCCTCGCCAACTTGGCGGAAGCCACCGGTATCCCGGGACATTTCGAGGCATTGACCGAGGACCGTGCCGGCCAATTCTCTCTTCGTCTTTCTGCCAACTGGCGACTCATCCTCGAACCCGCCAACGAACCGACCCCGACCCGAGAGGACGGGGGAACCGACCTGACCGAAGTCACCGCCATCCGCATCCTCGAGGTCGTGGATTACCACTAGGAAGGAGCGACACCAATATGCCTCAAATCATGAATGAGTACCATCCCGACACCGTCTCCCCCCCGCGAGAAACCCTTCGCGAACTGCTCGAGGAACGCAGCATGTCCCAAGTCGAACTCGCCAAGCGCATGGGCAAGACCACCAAGGCCGTCAGTGACATCCTGTCCGGCGCGGACGATGTCTCCATCACGCCGGAGACGGCGCTTCAATTGGAGCAGGCCCTCGGCCTCTCCGCGCGGTTTTGGCTCAACCGCGAGAGCGCCTACCGGGAATCGCAGGCCAAGCAGAGGGAACGCATGGAGCATGAGAAGGCCATTGGCTGGCTCGACTGCCTTCCCTTGGCGGACCTTCGGAAGCTGGGCTATGTGAAGGCGCCGCGCAAAGGCCCCGAGGCGGTCCGCGAGTCTCTTGCGTTCTTTCGCGCTGCCTCGGTGGAAAGCTGGAGAATGCTCTGGGCGCGTGAGGAAGTGTCCTACCGAATGTCTTCCGCCTTTGACAGCGAGATCGGGCACCTGGCGGCGTGGTTGCGCCATGGAGAGATTCTGGCGGAGCGCTTGTTCTGTGCCGTGTATCAACCCGAGAGATTTGAAGCGGCACTATCCGACGTGCGCGGGCTGACAACCGCATCAGTGGACGAACTCTGCACGGGGCTGGTCGAACGGTGCGCTGCGGCCGGCGTCGCGGTCGTCTTCGTTCCCGAATTTCCTAAAACCCACGTTTGTGGGGCCGCGCGCTGGATCGCTAACGGTAGCCGTCCTGTTATTTACCTTAGCCTCCGGCACAAGACAGACGACCATCTTTGGTTCACCTTCTTCCACGAGGCATGCCACATCCTGAGGCATGGCAAGAAGGCGATCTATGTGGACGACAAGGACCCGCAAGGAGCGCAGATTGAAGAGGAGGCAAACCGCTTCGCCCAAAACTTTCTTCTGCCCGCGGACACCTACGGCGAGTTCAAACGATCCCATGATGCCTTCTTCGAGGAAGACATCCTCAAGTTCGCCCGCCAACTCGGAATCGCCCCGGGCATCGTCGTCGGGCGCTTGCAGCATGATGGGCTGCTCGACCACAAGTTTCAGAATCGGCTGAAGCGGAAGTTTGCATTTGAGGGGATGAGGGTGGTTGAGGTGGGGAGGTGAAGTGCCCATGACAGTTGGAGAGCCCGATAAGGATCACTTCTGCCGCATTGCCAATGAGGAGATCCGCGAAGAGCAATCAGGTGAGGGGCGGCGTTGACACGGCGGGGGATTTGAGGTTGCATGGCGGCAGTAATTCAGGAGCGGAGGATGGCCAATGCCGAAAGCGCCGAAGTTCGAGAAACGACAGACGACGAAGGAAATCGTGGAGGAGCACTTGGCGGCTTCCAAACGAGCCATGAAGAAGATCCTGAAGAACAAGAAGACGGCACGGGATTTTCTGGTCAAGGTCGGCATCGTGGACAAATCCGGCAAATTGACGAAGTTGTATCGGTAACGTGGCGCGTTATCTACCCTCATTTATTCTTGGATTTCATGGATGCGACCTGGAGGTCGCGGAGGAAGTGTTTGCAGGCAAGACGACACTCCGGCCAAGCCGGAACGCTTATGATTGGCTGGGTCATGGTGTGTATTTCTGGGAGGGCAATCCCACTCGCGCGCTTGAATTTGCCAATTTCCTGAAAAACACCCGTAGGCCAAGGAACCAGCAACCCATCAAGAAGCCCACCGTGGTGGGAGCCGTGATTGATCCAAAGCGGTGCTTGAATCTGCTCGATACGGAATTCCTGCACTTGGTACGGGACGCCTATGTTCAACTTTCGGTCACCACTCAGATAAATGGAGGGGAATTACCCAAGAACCGTCGCGTAGGCAGTTCAAGGGATCTCCTTTTGCGAGACCTTGATTGTGCGGTAATCGAATTTCTTCATGGTTTGCGCGACCTCGAATCCCTCCCCGGCTTCGACACCGTCCGTGGCGTCTTCATCGAGGGCGAACCCCTGTACCCCAACGCGGGGTTTCACGAGCGGAACCACGTTCAAATCTGCGTGCGGAACCCGGAGTGCATTGTGGGGTATTTTCGGCCGCTGAACTCGATTTGAACCCCCTCCCCCTTGACGTGAGGCCCCATCCGGCCTACTTCTTGCCCTGCATCCACGCGAAGGGAGGATGCGAGCCATGTTCCGTACCCTCATGAAGTCCAAGCTCCACCGCGCCCGGGTCACCGAGGCCAACCTCCACTATGTCGGCAGCATCACCATCGACGAGGATCTCATGGAGGAGGCGGACCTGCTCGAAAACGAGAAGGTCCAGGTCGTCAACAACTCCAACGGCGCCCGCTTTGAAACCTACGTCATTCGCGGCGAACGCGGCAGCGGCACCGTCTGCCTCAATGGCGCGGCCGCGCGACTGGTGCATCCCGGCGACGAGATCATCGTGATCTCCTACGCCATGCTCGACGACCGCGAAGCCCGCGAGTGGCAACCCCGCATCGTGCTGCTCAACGCCCAGAACAAGGTCACCGACGTGCGCGTCGGCGAACTTGCGGGCACCCTCGAATAGACCGCTACCCCCAGGGTATTCTCAAAGTACCCCAGGACGTTTTCAAAGGCGCAAGATCCCGTGCTGCCCTCTTGGGCGCGAGACGGCGGCAACAAAGAGATCGCGGAGAAACAAAGAGGACAGGATAACGGGATG
>CAYTRP010000448.1:0-3287 GCA_964440195.1 uncultured Candidatus Sumerlaeota bacterium | reverse complement strand
CCTGGTCGGGCCACGCGGTCGCCAGCAATTGCGCGAGGTTGCCGCCCGGTCGCCCTCCTCCGCCCCATGAAGCGGCCTGAGCCTTCAGGCTTCGGGCACGCGGGCCGCCATCAGCGCGGAAACGTTGCAGACGATCACGCAGGTCGCTGGAATCGCCCCCCATACCGCGCTCTCCTGCAAGGGCCGCTACTTCTGCGGCAAGCGCCTTCTCCGGCGCTCCCGGCGCAGACGGGTCGTGTCAGCTCGCGCGGCTATCAGTGGCCCATCGAGGGGCGCGTGCTGAAGGGGTATGAAAAGACGAGCACGAGCAAGCATTTCGGGGTCGACATTGCCGCCCCGGTGGGGACGCCCGTGCGCGCTGCACGCGACGGCGTCGTGGTGTATGCCGGTCGCACCATCTCCGCATACGGCAACATGGTGATCGTCAACCATGAGGGTGGCCTGGCGACGTGCTACGCGTACAACAGCGAGGTGATGGTGCGCGTGGACCAGCGCGTCGCGCGGGGACAGGTGATTGCGCGCTCGGGGGACGACGGGCCCGACGGCCGCGCGTACCTGCACTTCCAGATTCGCCGGCGGGGCGATGCCATCGACCCGCTGCCATATCTGCCGTAGACCGCAGGCGGGCCGCGGACCAACGCCAACATTGCGGCTTGCGCTCGGAGCCGCGCCGGAGGAGGTGGAGAACCATTCTCCGCCACGGGATGCCCCGCATGATCCGCTCCGTGCTGTCGCTGACGATACTCCTCGTGCTGTGCGCGATGGCCGCCGCGCAGCCGACCGTGCACGTGACGGTGGGCGAGCAGATGCGCATCAACGTGGGCGCGACGACCACCGCGCCGATCGCCGGCGGCTGGCGTGTTTCCCTGCCGATGGAGAACGACAACAACGGGGCCTTTGGCGTGCCGACGTCGTTCACGCGCTGGTGGCACTTCGAGTTGAAGAACCTGAACCCGGCGGGCGAGCTGCTGGAAATCCGCATCACGAACTCGCAGTACAACGACACGATCCGGCCCGTGGCGAGCGTGAATGGGTCAAGCTACGAGCGCCTCCCGGCCCCGAATCCCTCGCGCTCGGGAAGTGGACCGTGGACGTGGACCTTCAACGTGCAGGTGCCCCCGGGGACGACGTCCCTGAAGCTGGCGAAGTACTATCCCTACACGCTGCCGATGTTCGAGGACTTCCGCGCGTGGTACAACCAACCGGCGTTCGCCCCCTTCATCGACGAGGAGGTGATCGGCACGTCGGTGCAGGGGCGGCCCATCCGCATGATCACGGTGACGGACGAGAGCGTGCCGCTGGCGGGGAAGAAGCGCGCGTGGATCCACACCGCCGTGCATCCCTCGGAAAACACGGCGTACTTCAACGTCGAGGGCATTCTGGACTTCCTGCTGTCGAACGATCCCCACGCGCGGCGGATCCTGCGCGAGGTGGTGCTGACCATCGTGCCGATGTCGAATCCCGACGGGGTGGCGCTGGGGAATTACCGGACGACGTCGTTGAGTGTGAACCTGGAGAATGAGTTTTACTCCCCGTATAACTCGGTGGTTCCCGAGGCCGCGGCCCTGCGCCTGAAGATCGAGGAGTTCATGGGCACGCCGGCGTCGCCCGGCCAAACGCCGATCCTCCTCCTGCTGAACCTGCACTCGACGCATGGGGCCTTCTATCCCTTTCATTTCGTGCACCAGGGGACCTGGTTCCAGCCGGGCAATCCGGGCGCGACGCCGGCGGTGAATGCGCTGGAGCTGCATTGGGTGAACCTGGTGAGGGCGCGCAGCCCCTTTGTCGCGCTGGGTTCGAACCAGAACAGCGACTTCAACCATCCGGTGCGCCCCTACGTGGAGAGCATGATGCACGACCGCTATTCCCTCCAGCCCCAATGGGAGGATGTGATGGCGATCACGCTGGAGGGAAGCTACCAGCTCGGCCCCATGTCGGGCGTGCCGGGCACGGACGACGACTACCGCGAGGTCGGGCGCGCCCTCGCGATGGCCATCGGCGACTTCTTCGAGGTCGTCGTGCCCACCGCTTCCGATGTGTGGGCGCTGTACTGAAGGGCTCGAATCGCGCGTCGGCGCCCACTATCGAATCAGCATTTCCACTTCGCCGCGCAGCGTCTGCTCATCGGGTGGCACGCCGATGTACACGGCGCGGATGACGTGGTCGCGGTCGAGAAGGAACATCGTGGGGAGGACCTCGACGCGATAGTCGGCGGCGGCGCTTCCCCCCAATGCTTGGCGGAACCCAAGGCCCCGGCTGGAGACAAACTGCCGCGCGTCGCGGGCCGCGCTGCTTCCCTCGTCCATGTTCATGCCGAGCACCACAAGGCCGCTGGTGCCGTAGCGCTGGTCGAGCGCATTCAGGCGCGGCATCGACTCAAGGCACGGCGGGCACCAGGTGGCCCAAAAGTCGATGATGACGGGCTTTCCGTCAAATTCGTCGAGCGACACCTTGCGTCCCTCAAGGTCGGTGGCCTCGAAGAAGGGCGCGGGGTTGCCTTCCAGGCGGCGCGCGGCGTAATCGCCGACGGGGCGAGCGACCTGGCTGGTGATGTCGCGATGATACTGCGGTGGCGTGGTAGAGAAGCGCGCCGGGTTCATCGCTTCATCGACGGGTTTCCATCCGGGCGGGTTGCCGACATTCGTCGAGGGAATCACGAGTCCGTAGTGTGGGGACATGACCGGTTCGAGGATGGGGCTGAGGTCCGCGAGGCTTTCGAACGAGATCGTCTTGGGCGCATCGAAGACCGCGTAGGCGCGCATGTCCGGAAAGACGGCGAGGCACAGGTCGCCATCGCACGTCACCGTGACCTCGGTGGATTCAAAGCGGAAAAAATGGGGCTCGGCAAACTCGGTGAGGCCGGTGGTGCCGTCGCGCATGGTGAGAGTGGCGCGGAGGAAGCCGCCGGATTCGGCGGCCGGTGTCATCGCGGCGGATGATGGGGACGCGGACGAGCCGGTGGCCGTCGACGGCTTGGGTGTCCCTCCCGGGGTGGAGGAAGCGGGTGTGGACGCGGGTGTGGACGCGGTGGGAGCGGCGGCCGGCTCCTGGGAGGAAGGCGACCCCATTTGATTGCACGCCGTCGCGAGGAGCGAAGCGGTGACGAGCATGGGAAACAGCGGGTTGATCTTCATGGAGTGGGGTTTCCTTCCACCTGGAATCCAAGTCCCGCGAGCGCCTGGGCCAGCGCGGGCCGATTGCCGTGCGGCGCGACGCCATAATTGGCGAATTCACGCCGCACGGGATATTCCCTCCGAAGGCGGTCAAAGTGCAATCCCCACTGCGGA
>CAYTRP010000447.1:0-3287 GCA_964440195.1 uncultured Candidatus Sumerlaeota bacterium | reverse complement strand
AGCCAGGCAGGAGCCTGGCGAGCCCAGAAAAAGACACACAATATAGAAAAGTGGTCTAACGAAGAACTCCGAACTCGGAACTCGGAACCGATTTATAATGTTCCGCATAACGCCGGAACAACGCATGGGCCGACGGATACATCGAGTGCGGGCTCATGAAGTGGCTGAACTCGAAGGTGATGAGCTTGTCGACGCCGGCGGCGCGGGCGGCGTCGATCTTGAAGCGCAGCTTGGGCCAGCCGATGGGCGGGAACTTGATGGGCATGTCGCGGTCGAAGGATTCCACGTTGGACCAGGACGCGAGGCCGTGCTTGCGCGCGAGGTCCGCGTTCACGCGAAGGAATTCCCGCAGGTCCGCGTAATGCACGTTGCCGTCCTGGAAGGCGACGATATCCACAAGCCCCTTGATGCGGTCGAACACGCGCTCCCATTCGGAAGCGTGCTGCTCGATCGTGAAGGTCTCCTGGAACTGTTTGGGCCCCTTGATGTAGGGCGAGATCAGGATGGGGAGGCGTTTGAGGGAGCGCAGGTGCACGGCCAGACGCTCGTACACGCGCATGGCGGTCTCGTCGAAGGAGTTGATCTCGTGGCTGACGTACCATCCGGCGAAGGCCTTGCGATGGCCGTATCGCTCGAAGAACTCCTCGGTGAAGGCGATGTTGAGATCGGCCTCCTTGTCGGGTTGGCCACTGTGCCAGTAGAGTCCCGAGTCGTAGGTGCCGAAGAAGAACTGCATCTCATATTCTTCCGCGAGATCAAGGAAGAGTCCGACGAGATCCTCCTGCACGATGAGGTGTGGATGCAGCTTACGCAGGACCTTGGAATCGTAGGTGGCCTTGTCCTGGTATCCCGCACGGATCAGGATCACGGTGTCGATGCCGATGGAACGCATGGCCCGGAAGTCCCGGGCCCATTCTTCGCGCCCCCAATTCTGGTAGGGGATGTCGTGCGTGATCTCGTCGAGGAATGTGCCGGTGATCATGGAAGGGTGAAGAGTGAAGGGTGAAAAAAGGGCCGTGGGCACGCTGGTTGGCATGGCCCACGGTACGGATTGAGGATGCTCAGGGGATTGAGATTTTGGCGGGCTTGCTGAGGTTGCCGGTTCGACTGACGGCGAAGACGGCGACGCGAGTCACGCCTTGCGGAAGTCGAATCGAACGCTTGTCGCTCGTGAGGATTTCATGGCTCCAGCCGCGCCGGGGACCCTCGGCGCGCCATTGGGACACGACCCAGAGGAAGACATCGGGCTGGCTCATCCAGCGCACCGCGCCGCCGCTGACGGCTGCCTCGGGTGTCGCGGGGATGGTGTTGTCGAGCCAGGGGGTGGCGGGAACCAGCGCCTTGTGGCGATAGACGGTGCTGGTCAGCAATCCGGCCAGCTTCTCGTTCTTGAAGGTGTTGTAGGTAAAGTGCACGTTTCCGCCCGCGCCGACTCCGCGCGTGATGGCGATCTCATCGACGACTTCGACGGCTCCCTTGGCAAAGTTCTCGGCAACGTACTTGTAGGACCCCATGCCGGGCCACACATGGCGGCCGTGGGTGTTCTCGTCGAGCCACCATTGCAACAGGCGCGGGTAGCTTTGGGGGAGTTGGTCGATGGGCCAGTAGAGCTGCGGTGTCCAGTAATCGACCCAGCCTTCGTTGAGCCACAGGCGCGCGTCGGCGTAGAGTTCCTCGTATTGGTTGAAGCCCTGGATGCCCTCGGGATAGCCGGGCTGCCAGATGCCAAAGGGGCTGAGGCCGAACTTGACCTCCGGGCGCTCGGCCTTGATGCCGTTGTAAATGCGCTCCATGAAGGTGTTGACGTGCATGCGGCGCCAGTCGTTGCGGGTCAGCGTGCCGCCGGAGGCGGCGTAGCGCTGCCATGCGGGCTCATCCGGGAATTCGATGAGGTTGTTGGCGGCGTCGCGCTCCTTGTAGGGATAGAAGTAGTCGTCGAAGTGAACGCCATCGATGTCGTATCGGCGGACGACGTCCATGACCACATTGTAGGAGTGGTCCTGCACTTCGGGCTCGGCGGGATCCATCCAGTAGTGGGCGCCGTAGCGCTTGGCGAGGTCCGGGCGCTGGTTGACGATATGGTTGGCGGCGTAGGCCGACGTCCCCTTGTCGTTCTCGCCGCGGCCGTGTTGGCTCGGGTGCCCGGCGCGATAGGGATTGAACCATGCGTGGACTTCGATGCCGCGCGCATGGGCGCCCTTGATCCACTCGACGAGCGGGTCGTAGGCGGGATCCTCCGGGGCCTTGCCGGACGTGCCGGTGAGGTAATGCGACCAGGGCTCGAGGTCGGACTTGTACAGGGTGTCGCAGGAGGGGCGGACCTGCAGGACGATCGCATTGAAGTTGAGCGCCGCGACGCGGTCGAGGATCTCGCTCATCTCCTGGCGCTGTTGCCCGATGGGGATGCCGGGCCTGCTGGGCCAGTCGATATTGGCGACGGTGGAAACCCAGACGCCTCGAAACTCGCGGGGGGGGATGGGGGTTGAGAGGTCGAAGGACATGTCCAGCTTTTGCTCCTTGGCTGTGCAGGACCCCAGCAGGAGGGCCATCGCCAGCAGGGCGAGAGTGGGGAGGATTCGCATGGATGCGACACCTTTCGCATGTTTCGGTGGAAATGAGAGCGAATTAAGCGCTGGATTGGGCCGGCGGGGCAAATGATTTCGCTTTTGGGGGGGTGAACGGGGTTGCGTTGGGCGAGGGCCGTGGGGTCAGACTTCGCGCCGCAAAAATCGCCCTCTTGGGAGCCCCCCTTGGAATCCACGCAAGCCATCTCCGTCGACAAGATCCGCAATGTCGCCATCATCGCCCATATTGACCATGGCAAGACCACGCTGATCGACTCGATTTTCCGCGTCGCGCACCTGTTTCGCGACAACCAGCAGGTCAGCGAACGGGTCATGGACAGCAATGACCTGGAACGCGAGCGCGGGATCACGATCCGGGCGAAGAATTGCAGCGTGGAATGGAACGGCCACATGATCAACATCGTGGACACGCCCGGCCACGCCGACTTTTCGGGTGAAGTGGAACGCGTCCTGTCGATGGTGGACTCCGTGCTGCTGCTGGTGGACGCCAACGAAGGGCCGATGCCCCAGACGCGCTATGTGCTGATGCGCGCCCTGAGGTTGGGACTTCGCCCCATCGTGGTCGTGAACAAGGTGGATCGCCCGCAAGCCGATCCGTCCAAGGCGCTGGAGAAGACCTTTGACCTGTTCGTGGAATTGGGCGCGACGGATGCGCAGGCGGATTTCCCCGTGCTTTACGGGTCCGGGCTGAACGGCTGGCTG
>CAYTRP010000446.1:2918-3289 GCA_964440195.1 uncultured Candidatus Sumerlaeota bacterium | reverse complement strand
TGATGTCGGTCCCGACAAGGCCCAGCACGATGCCGATGGCCACCATCGTCAGCCCTTTGATCGGAGAGCCAGCCGACAGGGTCGAGGCTCCCACCAGCGCCAGCAACAGGACGGAGAAGAAGTCGGCCGACGAGAAATGCATCGCCACACTTGCCAGCCGTGGCGCAAACCACATCAGGAGCAGGATCGCCAGCGACCCTCCGACGAAGGATGCCGCTGCGGTCATGAAGAGCGCCTGGCCAGCGCGCCCAGCCTTGGCCATCGGATAGCCGTCGAGGCAGGTCACGGCAGAAGACGGAGTACCGGGGATGTTAAGCAGGATCGACGTGATCGAGTTCCCGTACTGGGCTCCGTAGAAGATGCCGGCCAGC
>CAYTRP010000446.1:0-2908 GCA_964440195.1 uncultured Candidatus Sumerlaeota bacterium | reverse complement strand
ATGATCAGCGCGAGCACCGGGTCGAGATGGAACGTCACTGGAAGCAGCATGGTGATGGTGACGAGCGCCCCCAGTCCTGGAAGGGCGCCGACAAAGGTGCCTACGGACACGCCTATGAAGCAGAAGAGCAGCCCGTCCAAGGAACCCGCGACCTGGAAGCCCAAGGCCAGATTGGTCAGCGCATCCATGGCGCTACCATCGGAACGCCGGCAACGGCAGCTTCAGGAAGTGCAGGAACACCAACCAGGCGATCAGCGAGAGCCCGACTGCGACCCCGATCACGACCTTGGGTTCCGGAGCGCGTTCGCTCAGCGCGGACAGGAGCACCAGCATCACCGTCGCCGGTATCAGGCCGAAGCGCGGCACCACGAATCCGAACAACGTAATCGCCGGGATCACGAAGAAGATCGGCCGCCAGTTGATGCTCTCCGCCGTCATCGGCGCGCGAAGCGCCTCGGCAAGCAGGCCTACTGAGAATACGGCCAGAACAATGCCCAGGACTAAAGGGAAAAAGCCCGGCCCCATCTGCCGGAAGCTTCCGACGGAGTAGTCGAAGCCCTTTGTGATCAGATAGATCCCGAGCACGCCGACCGACGCGGCCGCCACCAGCTCGCCCAGGCCCCGGCCAGCGGAAGCGCCGCTGCCATCCCGTCGCGATGGGATCGGGTCTTGGGCCGCAGAAACCTTCGGGCCGCCGGATGTACCGTCCATCACTAGCCTCCACGACGGCCGCAGCGCATCTCGCTTCGGTCTCGCCCTCTGTGCGGCATCGCCGCCTTGTTGGTTCAGCGCACCATCGAGCCGGATGATAGCACCCTGTACATGAGGGAATAGCGAAAGTACGATCTCTATTGATAACCAAATGGAATGATCACGCTAATGACGGAATCCCCCACGAAGGCGTCCATGTCCGAGAGTGCTGTTCATGCTCGGCTGCGGATCAGGCACATGATCTCGCTGACGACACTGGGCGAGTGCCGCAACATGCGCCGGGCGGCGGAGAGGCTGAACCTGACTCAGTCAGCCGTAAGCAAGCTGCTCCGTGAAACCGAGGAGATTCTGGGCGTGGTGCTGTTCAACCGCGGCAAGCGGGGCGTTGACCCGACGCCCGCGGGCGAGGTGATGATCCGTCGCGCCCGGCTTCTGATCGCCGACCTTGCGAGCGCGCGCGACGAACTCGCAGCGCTCGAGCGTGGCGCCAGCGGCGTCGTGCGGGTGGGGGTATTGATGGTGGCGGAACCGATCCTTCTGCCCAGCGTGCTGCTGCGGCTAAGGCAGGAGAGCCCGGGCATATCGGTCGTATTGCGTGACGGCGATCGCGAGGTGCTGATGGCACGGCTGCGCAATGGAGAGCTCGACTGCGTCATTGGACGGCTCGGCTCCGAAAGCGGCACGGATGGGCTCCTCGGCGAGTCGCTATACGTGCAGCCGCTGTCGATCGTCACGAACTGCGATCACCCGCTTGCTGCACTGACGACAGTGACATGGACGATGCTCGCCCAGGAGGAGTGGATTCTTCCACCTCCCGACGTGCCGCTGAGGCAGATACTCGATGCCCGCTTCATCGATTCCGGCCTTCAGCCACCGCAAGGGCGCATCGTTTCGACCTCTTTGTTCATCAATAAGTCTCTGGTGGAGGATACGCAGATGGTCTCGGCCATGACTTACGATCTGGCGCGGCACTTTCAGGAGTCGAGCCGCATGAGAATTCTCAACGTCCAGCCACCCCTTATATTGCCTGCCGTCGGCATGTTGGCTCGCTCAATGCCGCCGTTCCCGGCCTTCGCCAAGTTTCAGGAGGTCGTCCGCAGTGAGGCACGCAAACTCGCGGCAAGAACATGAGGCCTGCGCCGACCTTTCTGATCGCATCAAGCACAGCGGCATGCCAGAGCGGCTGCGGAGCGCTTATCTGGTTCTGTCAAACTTGAGTCTTCGGCACGCAGAGCTCCGATTCTGCATGCGAAGGTTCTACTCTGGAACGATCACGATGTGATCGTGACAAATTTCAATTGGGGCTCGCAGAGCGCGATCCAAGGCAATCCGTTGGACAAGATTGGGATGTAACTTCAAGCCTCGGATCTGGCAGAAACACTCCACAGGCCACGGAAAAACCACAGCCTGAGCCTACGAAGAGTGGTCCTGTCGCAGCCCGCGAGACCGACAGGCTCGGCGGGATCGACAGGGGATGATCATCTCGTGCGCCCGCGCCACCTCCCGCAGTAGCTCCCGGCAGCGGTTCCCGACGTCGCCATCGACCCGCGCGGTGGGTCGGTGGAGGGCAGCTTCGACCCGGCGTAGCCGCGCATCGGCATCCCGCGCCGCGTGGTCAAGGGCGGCTCGTTCCTCTACGCGCCCTCCTACTGCCGGCGCTACAGGGCCGGCCGCCCGGCATGCGCAGATGGAAGACACGGGCATGAGCCACATCGGCTTCCACTGCATCGTCCGGGCACCGTCGTGAACGGGCTCCGGCCGGCCCGTCGTGATCATGGAGGTGCGTCCCCGCGTTTGGGATCTCCCTCCAGAAGGACGTGCAGCGCGGTATGCGAGGGTACGAGGCCGACCTCGGCGCCTACCTTGTGGAGACCCGCCTCGGCGGGGTTGGGCAGGTCGACGAGCCAAGTCCCGATCCCCGGAAGCTCGACCACGTATTCGGCCACATTGCCGAGGAACATCACCCGCCGCACGACGCCGCGCAGCGGGCCGCCCTCGCGCATGAGCTGCACCGCCTCGGGACGGACCACGAGCGTCACCGCCGTGCCGGCAGGCGCCGACGGCGTCTCCCCGATCTCGAGGGAGATGCCCGCGACCTCGACCCGCCCGGGGCCTGCGACGGTGGCGTCGACGAAATTGGCCTTGCCGATGAAGTCGGCGACGAAGCGCGTCGCCGGTCGCGCATAGATCTCCCGCG
>CAYTRP010000445.1:1960-3293 GCA_964440195.1 uncultured Candidatus Sumerlaeota bacterium | reverse complement strand
GTAGCCCCCAGCGAGAGGTTGACCGGTGACCCCTGGATTGGCGCGCGCAATTGTCCTGACTGTCGGAGTCCTCCTGGCTTCCGGGTGCGGAGGCAGGCGCGTCACGACTCCCGAGCCCATCGATCCGCTCGCCGTCGCCGTTCCCATCGAAATGGAATCGCCCCCCGAGGCGAGCGCCCCCAGGGACCTTCTGATTCTGACCCCCTCGGCCGCCAACCTTGGCGAAGGAAGGGCAGCCATTGCGGTGGATGGACTTGCCATTTTCGAGGATGAGTACAATGCCGGGCTTCGCCGGTTCGTGGCGAATCATCCCGGCCTGCCCGACCCCGAGGAAGCCTATCGCGCTCAAGTCTTCGAGGAGCTGCTCCTGCTGGCTTATGTTCGTGACGAACTGGCCATGAAGGAGGATGAATTCCGGTACCAGGCCCGGGCAGTGTTGAGGGAGCGTGTCGCGGCCCTTGTCATTGAAAAGGTCCTTGATGCGAGGCTGTCCGTCACCGAAGGGGAGATACTGGCGCGGTATACCGCGGAGCGGGACAGGTGGGTGACACCCGCCCGCGTCGTCGTCGAGTTGATCCTTGTGGCGACGCGGACCGAGGCCGAGGCCGTGATTGCCCGGCTCGAAGCAGGCGAGGCCTTTGACGAACTGGCGCGAACGCTCAGCCTGCACGGCTCGAGCCAGCGCGGCGGGCGGCTTGAGCCCTTTCGACGAGGCACCTACAGCACCGCCTTTGAGGACCTCGCGTTTGCACTGAAGCCCGGCGAAACGGGAACGGCCGAAAACGAAAGGGGGATCTTCCTCCTGCGGAAGATCGCCGACAGCGCCGAGACAGTCACTCCTCTCGCGGATGTGCGTGCCCAGATCGAGGAGGAACTTCTTCGCGAGAAGCGAAACCGCGAGCGCGAGAAATTCATGACGGATCTCCGAACCCGGTATTCCCCTTCGACCGAATCACCCCGGCCCAACCCGTGATGGCAGCCTCCCCCCCGAAGACCCTGATCGAGATCGATCTGCGCGGAGCCGCTCAAGACCCTTCGGCCCGCGCATTGGCCTGGCGATTGATCGAGTCATGGAGCCGGGAGCCTCCCGCTTTTGACCTGGCCCTCCGGGCCACGGGATCGCTGGAAAGGCCCGTTCCCCCCGGGCTCCGCACGCTGGAATCCGGGGCGGGAAGGCCGGCGGCAATCCTTGCGTTCTGGCCGGTCTGGCCCCTTCTGACTCCGGCGCGGCTGGCCTTGTACGTGGGTGGGGGCGCCGCGAAGGCCGGGGCTTGGAATAGCGGAACGTGGCGCGCCCGAAGGGCCGACCTCGTGCTTGTCCCGACCCGTCGCG
>CAYTRP010000445.1:1141-1950 GCA_964440195.1 uncultured Candidatus Sumerlaeota bacterium | reverse complement strand
GTCGCGAAAAGGTGGAACTCCAGGTCCTGCGCCAGTTTGATCGCGGTCGCACCTGGGTCTTGGACGCCCGGCCCGAATCGGAGACGGTTGAATCCGCCCTCCTCTGGCTCGCCACAAAGTCGCTCCCAGATCCCATCCAGACCGATGGCCGAACGGCTTCCGCTTCACTCCCCCACTGAATTGGGCTTGGGCCAAAGCCACTCCTCGCATGATGCTTGCACCATTCATTTCAACCCTCGGGCTTCCCCCATGAGATTCCTGTCCGCAGCCTCCATCCTCGTTCTGAGTTTGATACTCCTTGGCAGTTCTTCCCCGCTCGCCTGGGGTCAGGAAGCAGCCGCTGAAGAGGTTAAAGCTCCCGCCGCGCCGGAACGCGCCGCGCGGCCCATCCTCCCTCGCGCATGGCACGAATCCGAATTCAACGTTCCAAATCAGCGCTACACCCTTGAGGTCGCCCGCTTTCCCTCCGCCGCGCTTGCTGGAGGCGTGCGAATCGCCATGGAAAACATGGGATGGCGTCCGTTGCAGCAGATCGGCATCGGGGGCGAGGAAGTCATCCTGCTCGGAAATTTCGGCTCCGTGGCCTACGCCACCTACGCCGCGCGCGATCTGGAGTCGCAAAAGATCGCAACGCCTCGTGTCGTTGAATTTCCGGCCGGCGTCTCGTTTCATGAGGTGGGAGTCGAAGGCCCAATGGTTCCGCCCTTCCTCCCGTCGAACCAGGCGGATACGCGCCTCCTGAAACCAGAGGACGCCACCCGCCAATTGGCCATGATGCTCGAAAACCTGCCCGAGCGGTTGTCCGATTC
>CAYTRP010000445.1:0-1131 GCA_964440195.1 uncultured Candidatus Sumerlaeota bacterium | reverse complement strand
CAATGCCGGGGCCCTCGCGACAGAGTTGGCCGCCCTGCGCACCAATGCGCCGCTGGCCTTTTTCCTCGCGTGTCGCGTGGCCAGCCGCCAATGGTCCGCGCCCGACGACATCCGCCTCGCCGCGGGCGAGGTGACCGCCGACCTGCAATATGGCTGGTTGCGCGATTGGCGCGGTGCGTGGGCTTCCACGGTGGCGCTTCTGGAAGACCCCTCCCGGGATCCCGTTGGCCGCACGCGCGATCGACTTCGCCTCGCCGCACTGGAAGTGGATCTCGCGGCATCGGCGGTCGAGCCAAAGCCGAATTGGAATCGCATACGCCTCCAGCTTCGCAGGGCGTGGGACGAGGTACCCCTCGCGGCGGAGCGCGAGCAGGCCAAGATCGAGCTGGTCTACCTGCTGACCTTTGCGTGGCAGGGCAACTGGGCCCGCGTCGAGGAACTGGGGAAGGACTTTGTCGCCCGCGTCAGCACGCCCTTCCCTCACGAGGCGGGACTGGCCAAGCTAACGATGGCCAAGGCGATGGAGCGCCGCGAAGCCTGGGACGAGGCGCTCGCCCTGCTGGATCGCCATTTCGCGGGTCGAATCCTTCCACCCAACGACGGACTCTACATGGGATTCGACCGGCTCGACCTGGATGCACGCTACCGCGAGGCGCGCCAGCGCCTTGTGTCCGCGCAATTGGGCGCGGAGGCGGGAGCCATCGCCGAGAAAACCCAACGGGTACCAAGGGAGAGCGGGCAGTAGGGAAACCGCCCGCTCACTTCGGCATCATGCTTCCGGTTTCCAGGAATCGCACATGGAAATCGAAGGCGTGCCGCAAGTCGTGGGGCATGTTTCCCTTCCCGGCGTGCTTGAGGTAATCATTCAGCAGGGGCCTGTAGTCGGGATGCGCGCAGTTGTCGATGATGGCCCGCGAGCGCTCGGTGGCGGTCTTGCCCCGGAGGTCCGCGATGCCCTGTTCCGTCACGACGACCTGAACGCTGTGCTCGTTGTGATCCACGTGGCTCGCAAACGGAACGATCGCCGAGATCGCCCCCTTGCGCGCCGTCGAGGGTGTCATGTAGATGGAAATGTAGGCGTTCCGGGTGAAGTCCCCGCTCCCCCCGATCCCGTTCATCATCTTCGTGCCG
>CAYTRP010000444.1:0-3293 GCA_964440195.1 uncultured Candidatus Sumerlaeota bacterium | reverse complement strand
AGTTCGCCACGTTCAGCAGCAAGCCCACCGCCATCAGCGACGCCATCATCGACGACCCCCCAGAGGTGAAGAACGGCAGCGCCAGCCCCTTCGTCGGCGCCAGACCCAGCACTACGAAGAAATTGATGAACGCCGCGCACGTGATCGTCAGCGTCAGCCCCGCCGCCACCAGGCCACTGAACGTATCCGGCGCGCGGTAAGACACCCGAACCCCGAGCAGCGTCAGCGCAAGGAACAGCACCACGACCGACATCGCGCCAATCAATCCCAGCTCCTCGCAAACGATCGCGAAGATGAAGTCCGTGTGCGCCTCGCTCAGGAAGTGGTATTTCTGCGCCCCCAAACCCAACCCGCGCCCGAGCACGCCCCCCGAACCCACCGCGATCAGCGACTGGTTCAACTGGAACCCGTGCGTCAGCGCATGCTGGTCCGGATTCAGCACCGCCAGGAAGCGATTCACGCGATACGCATGCTGGAAGACCAGGAACACCAGCACCGGCAGCGACACGATCACGATCGTGGCGAGATGCGCCATGCGCATGCGCGCCAGCAACCACATCGACAGCATCACCGCCCCCATCAGGACGATGGTCCCCAGGTCGCGTTCCAGCAGGATCAACACCGCGAAAACGCCCCACACCGCCATCGTGGGGACAAAGCCCCGCCACCAGTTGCGGATGTCCTTCCCCTTCTGCGCCATGAACCGCGCCATGAACAACACCAGCGCCACCTTCGCGAACTCCGCCGGCTGGATCGACACCGGGCCCAGCGACAACCATCGCCGCGCCCCCTTCGACGTCACGCCCAGCGGCGACGCCACGACCAACACCAGCAGCACCATTGCCCCCGCCAGTATCCACGGCGACCACCGCTCCAGTTGGTCCATCGGCGCGCGCATCAGCACGATCATCCCCGCCAGCCCCAACAGCGCCCACCACACCTGGCGCCGCAGGTAGGCGGCGCTGTGATGAAACTCGATGCTCCCCTCCTCCGCCTCCACCGGGACCGCCGCCGCGACCATCGCGCGGCGCGTCTCCAGGCCCGCGCGCGCCGCGCTCGCGCTGTAGACCATCACCAGCCCGAGCGACACAAGTGTCGCCACGACTACCGCGATCCACGTCGCCGGGCTGTTGGTCCACGCAAGCCGCACGGTCCGCCCCCTCCTCTCAGGCCTCGATGACGCGACGTACCGAGCGCTTGAACGCGTTGCCGCGCTCCTCGAAGTCCTTGAACATGTCCCAGCTCGCGCACGCGGGGCTCAGCAGCACAACATCCCCGTCGCCCGCCAACTGGCTCGCGGCCTTCACCGCGTCGTCCATGTCCTTCGCCTCCGACGTCGTCACCAATCCGCCCCAGTGCTTCTTGATCACCGGCGTTGCCTGGCCGATGAGCACCAGCCCCTTCACGCGGTCGCGCACGAGCGAGTTCAGCCGCTCGTACGCCGCCTGGCGATCCAATCCGCCCGCCACCAGGACCACCGGCTTCTCGAAGCTCAGCAGCGCCTTCTCCAGCGAGTCGATGTTCGTCGCCTTCGAATCATTGTAGTACCGCACGCCGGCCTTCGACACGCCGACGTACTCGATGCGGTGCTCCACGCCCTTGAACTTGCGCAGCGTCGCCACGAGGCTGTCCAGCGAGGCGCCCATCCGGCGCCCCATCACGAGCGCCGCCAGCGTGTTCTCGACGTTGTGACGCCCCGGGATCGGCACGTCCTTGATGTCGCAGACGGGAACCTTCAGGCCGTCCTCCGCGAGGAAGATGGTGTTCTTCTCCACGAACGCGCCCTGCGAAACCTTCTTCGACATGGAGAACCACCACACCTGCGCCTCGGTTTCCTCCGCGGCCTTCACGCAGATCGGATCGTCCGCATTCAGGATCAGGTGGTCGTTCCCGTCCTGGTTCAGCGTGATGCGGTACTTCGCGTCCACGTAGTCGCGGAAGTCGGGATACCGGTCCTCGTGGGCGCGCGAGAAGTTCAGCAGCGCGGCCACGTGCGGGTGGAACGTCTCGATCGACTCGAGCTGGAAGCTCGACACCTCGGTCACCAGCACGGTGTCGCGGCTCTCGTCCTGGCTCGCCAGGACGCCGTCCGAGAACGCGCGCCCGATGTTTCCCGACACGACCGCGTTCTTCCCCGCATCCGTGAGCATCTTGCCCACCAGCGACGTCGTGGTCGTCTTCCCGTTTGTGCCGGTGATCGCGCAGATCGGCGACCCCGCGAAGTACGATGCCAGCTCCACCTCCGAGATGATCGGGATGTGGCGGTTGTTCGCCTCCTGGTTCAGCCAATGCTCCAGGGGAATCCCCGGGCTGAGCACCAGCGCCTCGCAATGGTCCAGCACCGAGGCGTCGAACTTGCCGAAGTACGCCGTCACGTAGCTCCGCTTCAGGCGGCGGATCAGCGAGCGGAACTCCATCGCCGGCTTCTCGTCGCACAACACCACTTCGACGCCATGATGCCTCAGCAGCGTCATCGCGCCGACACCGGAACGGGCGGCACCGAATACCAGCACGCGCTTGTACGGAAAATGGGGATTCTTTGTCATGAGGGGCTTTCCTCCGGGAGAATGAACAACGGGGACAGGAGCAGGAGAAGTTGAGGGTCGAGGGTTCGGGGTTTCGGTTTCCGGAATGGGATTCCGGGGTTGGCCTTGCGGCCTCGGCTGTTGTCTTTGGGCACCTTAAAGGGGTTTCACCGGATTCTCGCCAATGTCCTCTTGGGCTTCATGTCGTTCCACTTCCGCGTGGGGTCGCGGTCGTCCGTCCCTCCTCACCGGAATTTCAGCGTGCTCAAGCCCGCCACCGCCAGCAGCGCCGACACGATCCAGAACCGCACGATGATGTGCGACTCCGCCACGCCCGCGCGCTCGAAGTGATGATGCAGCGGGCTCATCAGGAACACGCGCTTCTGGCGCAGCTTGTACGACGTCACCTGGATGATCACGCTCAACGCCTCGATCACGAACACGCCGCCCACGATCAGCAGCAGGAACTCCTGCTTCAGGAGCAGCGCCACCGCGCCCAGCACGCCGCCGATCATCATCGAGCCCGTGTCGCCCATGAACACCTGCGCCGGGTAACCGTTGAACCACAGAAAGCCGAAGCACCCGCCGAGTAGCGCCGCCATCAGCACCCCCAGCTCGCCCGCGCCGCGCACATACGGGATCATCAGGTAGGCCGACGTGTCCACACGCCCCGCCAGGTACGCGACCAGGCCGAAGCAGATCGTCGCCGTGATCGTCACGCCCGTCGCCAGCCCGTCGAGGCCGTCGGTCAGGTTCACCGCGTTGCTC
>CAYTRP010000443.1:376-3298 GCA_964440195.1 uncultured Candidatus Sumerlaeota bacterium | reverse complement strand
ACCCCGAGTGCCCAAGCATGTTCAAGATCGGCGACACGTGGTACCTTCTGGCGAGTTGGTACAACGCCGCCGTCGGCGCGCCGGTTTACCGAATGTCAACCAATCCGCAGGGCCCATGGACCACACCCTCGCCCGACAAGTTGGACGGGAAGGACTTCTGCGCCGGTTTCAGCGTGCAGGCCGGGGACCGCCGCGTGATGTTCGCGTGGATTCCGTTGCTGCCCGCCCAACCCGGCAATCAGTTCTGGGGTGGCCACATGGCATTTCCCCGCGAGATCGTTCAATTCCCCGATGCCACGCTTGGGACGTTGCTGGCGGGAGAGTACAAGCAATCCCTCACTGGTCCTTCCTATTTCCCGCAGGGGGCGACGGTACTGACGCCGCGCATTGGGTCCTGGGTCATCGACGGCTCCACCGCGGTGTTCTCGTCGCCGACGCAGGGCGGTATCGCGGCGTTTGAGGGAACGTTTCAGCGCATTGTGCTGAAGACAAACCTGGAGTTCACGGCGAACTCCCGCAGTGCCCGCGTGTATCTGGATTGGAGCCCGAGCCAGCAGGGTTACTGGGTGCTGGTCGACAAGTTGAATGGGCGGTTGGCAATCGAGACCGTCGGCGGCACCGTGCATGCGGACATTCCCCTGCGGGATATTGGAGCCGGAACGTACCCGCTCTCGGTGTATGTGGAGGAGGACATGGTCGAGGTGTTCTTCGCGGACCGCGCGTCGCTGTGCGCCCGCATCCCCAAGAAGCTGCAGGCCACGTCCGTCGCGATCGGGGCGGACCGCGGGCCAACGACGTTTCATGACCTCGGCCTCTCGTACATGAATGGACTGAATGAAGTGGCGATTGAGAGCCCGGGTCGCGTGGATGCCATTTCGATCTATTGACCGCCTGAGCGGCCTGATTCCGTGGATCATGGCGCTTCCCCTCCTGCTGTTGGCCCAGCCGGGAAACGCGCAACCGCATGACATCCACCTCGCGACGGTGAATGCGAACTATGCCAGGGCGCTGAACACCATTGCAAGGCGCTACGAGGCGCTGCATCCGGACGTGCGCGTGCGCGTCAGCATCGTCACCAATGAATACTCAGCGTGGCTGCGCACGCAATTCGCGGGCGGCGAGCGAATCGCGCCCGACATCTACAATGGCAACTACACGAGCGAGTATATTGGACTGGGGCGGTGGGTGCCACTCAACGACCACCTTGATTCCATCAACCCGTACACCGGGAAGCGATGGATCGAGGGATTGAACCGCGCGCTCGTCGAGCGGTTTTATCATGGGGGCGAGGCCTACTTCATCCCCCTTGATTTCATTGACGTGGCCTTTGTGTACAACAAGGAGATTTTCAGGCAGCTTGACCTGCAGCCGCCGGGGACGTGGAACGAGCTGATAGAAACGCTGAAGACGATCGAGGCTCGCGGCAAGGAGGTAAGGCTGCGCGGCCGCCCGCCGCAGCGGATCATACCGATGGCGATGTCTGGAAGCGCACGGGACTTTTGGGAGGGACCCGTCGGTTGGTTCACGCGAATCCTGGCCGATGCCTATTACCGGAGCGAGGTTGGCCTGTTGCGCGCCCGCCCGGGCGATTGGAACTATATCGCGGAGCGGGACGCCGAATTCAATGCCGACTTCACCGATCCCTACAACGACGTCTACACGACGGTGAGCAATGAGCGCGTGCTCCAGGCCATCGCCGACGGGACACTGCGTGGCGACTCGGAGAAGTCCCGCGCCGTCTATGAGCGAATCATCGAGCTGACCAGGTACTGGCCCCCGGGGTTCCAGGGGATCGACTTCGGCAGTTCCGAGGCCCTGTTCATGCGGCAGCGGGCGGCCATGCTCTTCACGACGAGCCACTTTGTCACGCACTCGGCGCGCCTGATGCGGCAGATGGACGAACCCGACCGCTTCGAATGGGGCGCCTTTCCGCCCCCCAGCATCACGGACGATCCGTTGTGCGAGGGAACGACACTGCGCGGGATCGGCAATGCGGGGGCCAATTATGTCGTCACCAGGAAGTCCGACCCGGCCCACGTGGCCCGCGTGATCGACTTCATGATGTTCCTGACCACGCCGGAGTCGGGGACGACATTGTTCGAGGAGACGATCGCGGACGATCAGTACATCGTGGGCCCCATCCAGATCCAGGGTGCCAGGATCCCTCCCGAGATGTCGGAAAAGTACGCTGCCTTCGAAGGCCGCGGCTTTGAGAAGATGAACATGCGCGGGACGGTGATCGAGTATGAATGGACGAAACTCACACAGGACCTCTTGGCCGGCAGCCTCGGCCTTGACGATTACCTGGAGCAATTTCAGGGGCTGCTCGAACTGCGCCGGGAGAGGGAGATCCGGCGATTCCATCTGGACATGGACCCCTCGACGCGCGACGTGCCGCCCGAGACTTCGGCGATCGCCAGTTCGCGGTGGAATCCCACGCGCAGTGGGCTCCTGATTACCGGCATCCTGTTTCTTGGTTGGTTCTCGGTGTCGGTCGCGGGAAGACTGACCGCCCCGGGCAACCAGCGGCATCACGCGGGACTTGCCATCCTGTTCCTGGCACCGACGATCCTGCTGCTGAGCAGCTTTGTGGTCTGGCCCGCACTGAGTGGCGTGGCGCGGGCTTTCACGAACTGGGAGGACGGCCACTCCGGCACCTTCAATGGATTGCAAAATGTGGAGCGCCTCGCGGGTGACTTCTTCATCTGGCGCGGTCTGGTCAACATGGTGATCCTGACCTGCGCGAACATCCTCAAGGCGACGATCATCCCCTTTCTGGTTGCGGCGATGCTTTGCGCGCTTCCGTGGCGTCGCGGGGCCTATGTGATGCGGACGCTGTTCCTGGTTCCGATGGTCACGCCCACGATCACGGCAATCCTGATCTGGAAGAACGGTTCCGCGAGATGACCGGACGAACGACCA
>CAYTRP010000443.1:0-366 GCA_964440195.1 uncultured Candidatus Sumerlaeota bacterium | reverse complement strand
GTCGGCACGGCCAACTATGAATGGGCGCTGGGCGATCGCGAATTCCGGCAGGCGATCTTCAACAATCTGCTGTGGTTGGCCGTGGTGCCGGCGGCATGTACCTTCCTGGGCCTCGTCATCGCGGTGCTCACCGACCGCATCTGGTGGGGCAACATCGCCAAGATGTTCGTCTTCATGCCGCTGGCGATCTCCTTCGTCGGCGCGAGCGTGATCTGGAAGTTCATCTACGATCCGAACATGGGATTGCTGAATGATGTCCTGCGAACGATGGGATTGGAGGGCCGTGCGTGGTTGGGCGAGCGGCACCTGGCGCTGCCGTCGGTCATCGCGGTGGGATTTCCATGGATCGGCGGATTGAGCTTGTTG
>CAYTRP010000442.1:0-3306 GCA_964440195.1 uncultured Candidatus Sumerlaeota bacterium | reverse complement strand
GGGGGGAGGGAGTAAATTCCATCCCATTGAAGGAGAGAGTCAAATGATGTGTATGCACCGGCTTCGGTCCCGATTGATGCCCGCCGCGTTTCTGGTCTGCCTCTTGTTGACCTCAAGCTTCTCGCCTGCCGCATGTCAGATGCAGCTTAGGACCATTTGTATTGATTGGGGATGGTTCGGCTGTAATGTCTACGGTGTCGTGAACAGTCATTGTGCGGGGATTTGCCCTCCAAAGACACCCTTCTGCGTCACTATGACCGACTCGTTGGGCTACCCGATTGCCTGCCCGTGTGTATAGGGTTATGGGTACATCCATGCGGCTCAAAATTCTCCCCATGCTTTGCATCTTCCTTACGTGCTCGGCGTGGGGAGCAGTTGACTTGCCACCGCGATTATATGAAGAAGGTATAGTCATCCATGAGGTTCTAGATTGGAGGCGCTCAAGCCAGGGAGACACGTCACCGGAACACGTGATTGAAATGAAGTATCGGTTCTGGAAGTATGATGGCGATATTGTGACGGTCCTTGAATCTTCGGGCGGGTCTAGAGAAGTTATCCATCGATCCGGCAATAAGATATCCTATTTGGGAGTTGTGCGGGGAAGCCCCGACAAGCCACACTTCTTCCAGTCCTCTGGATACAATCAAGGACACTGGACGAATATCAACAGCCTCTACGGGGTGGTGGAGTTGCTGTACGATCTTGACGTCTCCCGCCGGAATGCGATTGCAGTCAAGGAACAGGGGGATTCGGCCTCTGGGAAGAGTACTGAAGTTCTGTCATTCGGCGGCGAAATGGACCCTTTTTCGATCGTTGAGTTTATCGGAGATCGGGTTACTGAATTATCCCACTATTCTCCGGTAGCGGGTCGACCTATTTTATCCGCACGCTACACTTATGGGAACGACCAAGACACCATCTTTTTTTTGCCGCGAGACTCAGAGGTCATCACCTTCATGCAGATGGCTTTTTCGGACTCCGGCGGAGTGCCACTTCCCGACTATGACAGAAATATCCAAACGCATCGTATCCGCACGTCAATCTTTGATCGGCGCGTGCCAGTGGAGTCCTCGATTGACGAGGTGCTGTCGGGTGTGAGGGGGGGTCTGGAAGAGTTGTCACTTTTTGAGCTAAGCGATGGAGCCTTTGACCAGATGGGAGACTTGCTTAAGTCCGCCATGCATGAGGACTCGCTCAATCAGTTTCTAAACGCCCCAGAGAGAATGCGGGCCATGAGGGAAAGTATATTGGGAGCAACAAGAGGTCCAGATGCGGCAGCCAAGATTCTGGAAAGACCTGTGTATGGGAGAGTTTCGTCGCTTCTCGTCGTTCTAGGAGGTTTAGTCCTGATATCTTCGATCGTGTGGATTGTTCGGAGCCGCCGGTAGAAGTGCGTAACCCGCCTTTCTATCAACACGTATCCTCATCAAGGGCGACTGAATTTGAAGAGAGAGTACATCGTGACCCCCGAAAACCCCCTTCTCGCCCCCCGGCTCGTCTGGCAGATCGCCCTCGCGGTGACGCTGGTGCTCGTGGTCATTCGAGCCCTTATTTTCCTGCGCGACCGCAAGCGGGCGGCGAACCGGGCGGGCGAATGGGGGGCCGACGATGGGGCGTAGGGTTTTCCTGATTTGGGGTGGCTTGGTGCTCGCGGGCATCGCGGCGGCGGTGGCGGGGCCGTCGCTCGTGGCGCGATTTGCCGCCGGACCCCTCCCGCTCGAATCGGGAAGCCTGCTGGTGTCCACCCCCGAACGATTCCCAACGCCCGAACAAAGCGAGTGGCTCGTGATCGTCGGGCGGCGTCCGGAACGAATGAACCTGGACGATCCCAGCCCCCACCGCAACAGCCGCGTGGCGCTCTTTCAACGGGGAAAGGCCGATTGGCAACGCGTCACGGCGTCGCTGCCGATTCGGTCGCATTCCACGGCCATCGAGCGGCCCGATTTTCAAGGCCAGCCGACCGGCACTGACCGGTTGTGGGGTTACGCCTCCGTTCCCCTGGGTCTCTTCACCATGCGGCAGGCACCGTGGCGCGACGGTGTCACCCCCGCATTTGAATTGGCCGACTGGGGGCGGTTCGACGGAGTCATCGGCCTGGCCGAGACGCAGGTTCTGCGCCGCTCGACGGTTCGCATGGTCCGCGGCGAGCAAGGATACGAGCGCGAGATCGAGGACACCGTCCTTCGCAGCGCCATGAACAAGAATGGCTCGTGGCTCCATCCCACGCACACGCAGCGCTGGTCCTCGGGAGACAGCCACGGGTGCATGAACCTGTTCCGCCCCGAGAACCCGGAAGGACAGAAGTACGATTACGACCAGTTTCTTGCGTGGTTTTCCACCCGCGGGCTGACGCCGGGACCCAAGGGTGATCTCGTGCCGCTGGTCGTCGTGCCGTTTGAGTGGGTTGCGGGAAGCGAGGGAGAATTGACCGAGACGGTGAGTGAAGCTCTGATCGCGCGTGCGCGCTCGGTCCAGGGCAAACAAGTGGAGGAGTTGCCATGAGAAATCGCCCCAAGCACCGCCGGGGTTTCACGCTGATCGAGCTGATGATCGTGACGGGGATCATCCTGATCCTGGCCGGCATCGCCACGGAGAATTATCTCGCGGCCTCCATCCGTGCGCGCGTGGCGCGAGTCAAAGCCGACCATCGCACGTTGATGCTCGGGATAGAATCCTATCGCGTGGACCACAACCGCACACCGCGCATGGCCCACCAGCGCTACAATGATCCCGCGCTCGACCTGATCAACGGCGTGCCGGTCTCGGGTGTGATGAGCAGCGTGCTCTCGACGCCGGTCGCCTATGTCACCTCCGCGCATCTGCTCGATCCCTTCATGGCCAAGCACGAGGGCGCCCCGCTGGACGAGCGCCTCTACACCTACCAGGCGATTCCCCAATACGTGACATGGAACCCCGAATCGACCTTCTGGCCGATGGCGGCGCAATTCTATGGCGATTGGCGTCTTGCCGGCGTGGGACCTGACCAGGTCTTTGACCACAAGTTCGCCAACAGCGCACAGCTCCCCTATGACCCGACCAACGGGCTGATCTCGCTGGGAAACATCTGGACGAGCCAGCGCGGCAAGGACAGCATCACCCTGCCCCCCGTGCCGGAAATGCTGGGAGTGCATTGATGGACGAAATCAAGCACCGACGCCGACGAGGACACAGTGCAAGGGATGGGTGAAGGACAAAGTCTGGACGGGCGCAGCTCTGGAATGCGCACGCTTGCTTGCGCTGTTTGCGTCCGCCGCTTGCTGCGACCGCTCCAACCACCCTTCGACGCACCCCCCCCCCCCACGGCGC
>CAYTRP010000441.1:0-3310 GCA_964440195.1 uncultured Candidatus Sumerlaeota bacterium | reverse complement strand
TCTTTCTGGAGAGGTTCGGCAGCGCGACCGCCATTATTTGCGGCGCGGGTCACATCGCGTGGAAGATCGTCCTCATGGCGGAAACACTGGGGATTTCCGTGCCGGGTCAATTGAGCATCATGGCGCCGGGACCGGCGTGGATTCAGGATCATGGGCCGACCAAGCTGATCAGCGGCGTGGGTTTCGACAGCGCCTATGGGGCGCGGCTCTGCTTCGACGAATTGGAGCGGCAGGCGGCCGAGCGCACGAACAGGTGTTCCCGCCATGTTCTGGGCCCAAGGCTGGTGGAGGGGAGCACCCTGGCGCCCCCCGTCATGGAGCCAGTGAAGGCCGCCGCATCCGCGGGCCGAGGGATGGCGCGAAGGAAGAAGTCTTCGGAGGCTCTTGTCTAGCGTCCGGCCAGTTCAAATTGCGGGAGTCATGAAATGCAGTGCATAACCAGTGGTGTGAGAAAGGCACGCGGGATTCGCGGTGCATTCACATTGATCGAGCTTCTGATCGTCGTCGCGATCATTGCCATTCTGGCGGCCATCGCGGTTCCGAATTTTCTGGAGGCGCAGACGCGCGCGAAGATCACCCGCATCAAGGCGGACAAGCGCACCATCGCCACGGCCCTGGAGGCGTATCGCGTCGATAACAACGCCTACCCGAACCTGATGCTCTATCGCCAATTCAATCACATTGTCGATTGGGGCGGAGGCGTCAACGCGGCGACGCCGCTGACGACGCCCGTGGCATACCTTTCCACGGTGGATTATCCGGATCCCTTCTTCAACAAGTTCCCCGTGAATCCCTACGGCATCTCGATGACCGATCCCGGGGTTCATTATTCGATCACCTACCTGAACTCGGTGAAGGCGCGGATTGACAATGGGTGGACGACGTTGGATGGGCCGAAGTGGGTGTTGTTGTCCTATGGCCCGGACTATCGGAAGGGTCCACGCCCCGACAACGGCGCCGAATGGTTTCTGGGGGGCTACGCGGGACCTCCGCCGGCGGGGTTGGGCGACAATCGTTATGAGGTCTTTCAGTACGACCCCAGCAACGGCACGATCTCGAACGGCGACATCTTGCGCGTTCAATAGCCTTCTTCACCGGACAGATTCGCAGGACCATATTCCGACAGGAGCAGTCCCATGAAAAACGCAATGCTTCGCATGGCCGCCTTGTCGCTCTGCCTGTTCGCGGGCGGCGCGTCGGCCGATCCGTTGGTCGAATGGAACTTCAACGGCGGCACGCCCGGGAATACCTTCGTGTCCTCCGCCGACACGAGTGGCGACATCGTCGCCACGGCCGATGGATTCGGAGTGACCCGCTACGCGGAAGAAAGGCCCGGCGGATCGGGCAGCAGTTCCGTCGAGTTCGACGGATTCGGCTTCCTTCGGGTGCCGGATCATCCCGCGCTGTCGGGATACGCGGATGAGACAAGCGCGCTGGAAACATTGGAAATCCGGGCATGGATCAATCCGGCCATTCCCCACTCCGCCCCCGCGCAGCTCGTGCGCAAGACCGACACCGGTGGATACGAACTCTTCCTCATTGATGAAAACCGCGTCGGGTTCGGCGTGCATGGATATGGCGGCAGCAGCACCGTGCTCAGCCTCGACGCCGACTCGGAGCCACTCGTCCTGCCGTGGGGCGAGTGGGCGGAGGTCGTCGGCAAATGGGACGGCGCCAACGGCACCATCTCCATCACGGTGAACGGCATCGAGACGGTGACCGTCGCCAACACGACGCTTGTTCCCCGGACAACGAACTATCTCGGCATCGGCGCGTTGATCCGCACGAACAACACGACGGGCCAATTCTTCCTGGGCATGATCGATGACATCCAGATTTTCGGCACGCTGGGGGCCGTGGAACCTCCCGCGCCGCTGGTGGAGATCGCGCGATGGAACATGGAAGGCGAAACCGGAACGGCCTTGGGCCCCATCGACGGCGCGCTGGACAATTATCTCGGATTCCTGGCGACTCCGGAGAACCTTGGTGCCACCACCTCGCTGACCTATGTTGCCGACCCAAGGCCAGGGTCGTCCGGTTCGACGGCGGCGAACTTCAGCAACCTGGGGGCGACGAACGAAAACGGCGCCATCCTGATCGTGCCGGATCATTCGAGCCTGACGGGTCACCTGAACGATGGCCCCGGTTACGAGGCCTACGAAGTCGAGATGTGGATCAGGCCCGCCGAGACGAATCGCGCCCAGGCGCTGTTCCGCAAGACGGACGCGGCGGAGCTTGGCTTCTTCATGATGCTTCAGGCCAACGGGACCATCCTTGTGCGGTTGGTTGAGACCGGGCCGATCGTCGTTTCTCGCGTGTCCACAACGGCGCTTGCGGCGGGCCAATGGTATCATGTCCGCGCGGGGTTCAACCCGAATGCCGTGTACCTTGAGTTGAACGAGAACTATGTGGAGACGGGTCGGGGCCTGAATCCCCAGAACCTTGTCAACACGAACACGAACCTCGGCATCGGCGGTCTGGTGCGCGTCGGCAACACGAGCAAGGGACAATACTTCAACGGCCTGATGGACGAGTTGATCCTGCGCGCGGCGGTCGTGGACGAGACATCGCTGGAGGTGCCGACGGTGCCCGGCGAGGCGTCGGATTGGCTGTTCGCGTATTGAGCGAACCGGATTGGCGAGGGGCCAGCCTGCCCGAACCTGCGGTTCATGGGGTTTGGGCAGGCCGGAATTCAACGAACTTGATATTCGCGGACAACGACACAGGATATTGTTGATGAAAATGGCTGGCAGACTGCAATGGATGGGGCTCGCGCTTCTTGCACTCGCGCCCGCCGCCATCAACGCATCGGACATCGCCTCCTGGAGTTTCGATCATCCCGTCGTCGGCGATCCGGTGCCAACGGCCCCCTTTGTGGATGGGACACAGGGTCTGGTCGCGGTCCCCGTGGTGCAGGGCGGAAGTTCCATCCTCTACGGCGAGCCGTCCGCCGATGGCGGGAATGCATCCGTGCATCTCTCGAACGCTGGAACGACCAACGAAAATGGCAGCTTCCTGCGCGTGGCGGACTCGCCATCGCTGACGGGTCATGACCGCTTCTCCATCGATGTTCGCATCAGGCCGGCGGAGCTGAAGCTGGGCCAGATTGTCCGCAAGACCGATGGAAACGTCGGCTACCAACTCTACTTGCAGGCGGACGGCCGCATTGGCTTCCGCATGGAGGATTCCGCCGGGCGCGTGGCCAGTGTCCTCTCCGCGCCGGTCGCGGCAAATCAATGGCATCATGTCGTCGCGCATTGGGACAGCGTCTCGACGCCCCGGCGATTCTCGCTGACGGTGAACGGAACGA
>CAYTRP010000440.1:2012-3315 GCA_964440195.1 uncultured Candidatus Sumerlaeota bacterium | reverse complement strand
TTTTCCTGCTCGCGCTCGACGGCGCGCTTTCCCTCGATCTCGCGGATGAAGTAATCCTCCAGACTCTCCCGCCTCGGCGTGTAGGACATCAGCGTCCCCTCGCCCGAGACCAACCGGGAAATGACGTCGTGGGCGGACTTCTCATCCTTGAACACCGCAAGGATGTCCCTCTGGCGCTGGATGACCTTGCTGGCCGTCTTCTGCGAGTGATTCAGGAGCGGCTCGCTCGGATTGCTCATGGTGACCTCGTAATCCTCCACCCGCGTGGACAACAGGTCCGACAGGTGCCCGAGGGCGATCCGGTGCCCGAGGTGCAGGATCGCCACCCGGTCGCAGATCATTTCCGCGTCGCCCAGGATGTGGCTCGAAAACATCACCGTCTTCCCCTCCTCCTTGAGGCGGCTGATGATGTCGCGCACTTCCTTCCGGCCAAAGGGGTCCAGTCCCGACTGTGGCTCGTCGAGCACCACCAGCTTCGGATCGTTCAGGAGCGCCTGGGCAATGCCCGCGCGTTGCAACATGCCCTTGGAATAGCCGCGAAGAGGAATGTGCCCGGCCTTCGCAAGGCCCACAAGCTTGAGCAGCTCCGGGATGCGCTTGCGGCGCATGGCGCTCGACATTCCGTAGAGTTGGCCGTAGAAGTTCAGGAATTCCTCGCCGGTCAGGTAATCGTAGAAGAAGGGATTCTCGGGAAGGAACCCGATCCGCGCCTTCACGGCATTGTCGCCGAGCTCCCTGCCCATGATCCGGGCGGTTCCCGCCGTCTGGAAGTGCAGGCCCATCAGGATCTTGATGGTGGTCGTCTTGCCGGCACCATTGGGGCCCAGCAGTCCAAAAATCTCCCCTTCCTCGACCTTGAGGTCGAGGCCATGCAGGGCCACGCGCTTTCGATCCTTTAGCCGAATCTTCAATCGGCCATGCTCGGTCCCGATGATGTCCTGAACGTAGACCTTGCGAAGTCCCTCGATCTCGATGATGGGTGCCATCGTTCTCGGGTTCTCCCTTGGGTGGGATTTTGACGACGATCCACTGACTGCGGCCGGATGGGATCCGGTGACGGATGCGACTTGCCCGCCCCCTCAAGCTAACCGGGTGCCAACCCCCCCCCGTCCGCGCCGACAATGAATTACCCGGATCGGGGACACAACCACATCCATGGGCTGATCCTGCTCCGAATCCGAGGGAACATGCGGCAGAATCTGGAAGTCATGGGCGATCCCAATCCGCACACATCCCGGGTCCAGGCCGAGGAGCAGGCGGTCGTAATGGCCGCCCCCCTGCCCGACCCGGTTCCCCATGAAAT
>CAYTRP010000440.1:0-2002 GCA_964440195.1 uncultured Candidatus Sumerlaeota bacterium | reverse complement strand
GGCCAGCCCCGGCACCAGAACGGCGAGAAGCGCCGAGGGCGGGAGCAACGCGGCAGCCTCGGGATCGGGCTCCGGGATTCCCCGGTAGCCGAAAATCGCCTGATCCAACAGGTCAATACGGCGGATTTCGATCCTGCCGGTCATTGGGTCCATTCGCGGAAGGGCCAGCGGATGGCCCCGTTCAATCCACGATTGGAGGAAGGGTCGCGCGTCGACCTCCCCACGGTGTGGGAATGTCCCGAGGAGTGCCCCGCCCCGAAGCACGCGGAGGCTGTCCAGGCGACGCTTGAGCGACAACCCGCAAAGAACCTGTTCATGGGACGTGAGGGCGGCCCGGCGGTGCCTCATCACCACGCGCAGGCGTCTCTTGGATTCGGCCAGTTGTCCGGGACTCATCATGGCCAAAGGAAACTCCCGCTGGGCCGGACGGGCAATTGCGATCCACCGGGACCGGGGATGGTGAATTCTGTCACACCCGCATCCAAGCGCCCCCAAGGTGCGCTTGCCCCGCGTCCCGACCGCACTCACCATATACTGCGAGGAAAGTAAATTCCCGCTTCCGGGGTGGACTATGAAGGCCGTCATCGCGCATCGAGATGGAGAAGCCCGGGTGGTGGAGCTGAATGCCCCGCCGCTGGGCGAAGGGACGGTAAAGGTCCGGGTTTCCCACTGCGCCCTCGGGTTGCCGGAGGAACTGGCCGTCTTGGCAACCGTGGCGGAGCGCCTGAAGCCCGGCGTCGACGGGGTACCATTGGGCGGCATGGTCAGTGGCCTGGTGGAGGAGTGCGGATCGCGAGTAAGGGACCTGAAGGTCGGCCTGCGCGTCGCCGCCTTCGGGTATCCCTATGTCTATCACGCCACGCACCTGAGCGTTCCCTCCAACCTCGTCGCTGAATTGCCGAAGAAGGTGAACCAGGAGGAAGGCGCATTCACGGGCCTTGGCGCGGCGGCCGTGCACATGGTCCGGGAGACCGGCTGCTCCTTCGGCGAATCGGTTCTATTCTTTGGCGCCGGCATGATGGGAATTGTCTCCGCGCAGGTAGCCCGCGCGGCGGGGCTGACCGCGCTCCTGGTGGACGAGGCCGACACGAGGCTGACGCGGGCGCGCAACGTCGGGCTCAACCACATCGGCACGATCGATCGCGATTCATTGGTCAAGGAAGTGAATGTGCTCACCAACGGCGCGGGAGCCGATGCGGCCGTCATCACGGCGGATGCCCCCGGCGCCTCTTTGGCGCTCGCCGCCCTCCTGCTCCGTCCCGGCGGAAGGATTCGCATCTCTCCCGGCTATACCCTTGGAGCCCCGACCCGCCAGGCCATTGCCAAGGAACTGGAATGGCGAGTGGTGCAGGGCGCCGGGGCGGGACATGGGGACACTCAATACGAGCAGGGAATCACGGACTATCCGCGCCAACATGTGCGGTGGACCATGCGCGAGAACATGCTGTATTTCATGACGCTGCTGGCCGAAAGAAAGGTCCAGATTTCGCCTCTCATCGCCGAGCGGGCACCCCTCGAGCGCGCCCCCGCCCTCTACGACAAGGTCCGTCGCGCGCCCGATGCCCTGTTTGGCGCCGTCCTGACACTCTGATTCCATGCCCCCCCAAGCCTCCCCGTTTCGCGATGCAAGTCGCCTGCTCCTTCCCAATCCTCCCGAGCTGAGCTACGGGTGCGTCATGGCCGATATTGATGGCGACGGGCAGCCGGAGATCCTGGCCGTCTGCCTCAACGCACCCAATCGCCTCTACAAATGGGAGGGCGATCGCCTCCTGGACGTCGCTCCCCCGCTCCTGCAGGATGAGGAGTGCAATGGCATCGGGGTTGCCTGCGCGGACATGACCGGCAATGGCCTGCTGGATGTCTACCTGCTCAACACGACAGCCTTCATGGGGCCGGAATCGGATCCGGATCGTCTCCTCCTGAACGAGGGCCACCTTCGGTTCCGCGATCTCTTCGCCGAATCCAACGCGAGCAATTTCGGCGCGGGCCGCTCCGTCGTTTG
>CAYTRP010000439.1:0-3329 GCA_964440195.1 uncultured Candidatus Sumerlaeota bacterium | reverse complement strand
GCGGCCATCGTTTTCAACGCGGGCAGATTCGGCCCCGTCAACAACCCGTCCGTGGCAATATCGGTGTAAATGATCCGCCGGGCACCAAGGTCAAAAAGCGCCCGCGCGAGGTCCGTCGCCAACGTCTGCGCCGTTTCGACCCACCCCTTGATGGCGACGTACCCATCCTTCGCGTCCACGCCCATGATCACGCGACCGGGAAATTGCTTGAGCATGGACGAGACAAGCCCATGATCCTCAATGGTCTTTGTCCCGAGAATCACGTCATGCACCCCCGCCGCGAAAGCCGCCTCCGCCGCCGCCACGGACCGGATGCCCCCGCCCAATTCGACCCGCATGGAGGTTGAACGGGCGATTTCGGCGACGAGGTCCAGATTGCCGAACTCACCGCTGAACGCCCCGTCCAGATCGACCACATGGAGCCGCTTCGCACCGGCCTCTTCAAAGGCCCGCGCGAACGCCACCGGATCATTCGAATACACGGTGCACTCCTCGCGCTTGCCGCGCGACAGACGCACCACGCGCCGCTCCAGCAAATCAATGGCGGGAATGATCTCAAAGTCCAACGCGGTCACACCCCTTTCTGAATTCCCTCTTCTCATGCGATTCCATGTGGAGTGCACACGCTTTGCGCTGCTTGCTGCGGACGCTCCGGCAGCCATTGGCTTGTCTGAAACTGGTTGGAGCGTCGGAAGCAAGCTTCCGGCGCAAACAGCGGCAGCAAGCGGCCGCACTCCACAACATCCCCTTTCTGACTTCACCCTTCACTCTTCACCCTTCTTCTCACATTCCCATGATGTTGTAGCCGCCATCCACATACAGGATTTCTCCCGTGATGCCGGAGGCCAGCGGACTCAGCAAAAACACCGACGCGTTCGACACCTCGTCCAGCGTCACGTTGCGTTGCAGCGGCGCCCGCTGCGCCACAACGTCCAGCATCCCGGAGAAACCCGCGATGCCGCGCGCCGCCAACGTCTTGATCGGCCCCGCGCTCACCGCGTTCACGCGGATGTTTTCCTTGCCGAGATCCCACGCCAGATAGCGCACCGACGATTCCAGCGCCGCCTTGCACAAGCCCATGACGTTGTAATTCGGCACCACCTTCTCGCCCCCCATGTACGTCAGCGTCAGCACCGACCCGCCCCCCGCGTTGCGGAAATAGGGCAACGCGCCGCGCGTCAGGCTGATGAGCGTGTACGCGCTGATTTCCTGCGCCAACTTGTACCCCTCGGCGCTCGTCTCGACGATGCCGCCCTCCAGGTCCTCCTTCTGCGCGAAGGCGATGGAGTGAACCAGAATGTCCAGCTTGCCGTCAAACGCAGCGCCGACATCGCGGAAAGCCGCGTCGATCTCGTCCTGCTTCGTCGCGTCCATCGGGAAGCACGGCAACGGCGGATTCTGCTCCTCCGCCAACCCGCGCACGCGCGGCTCGATGCGTTCCCCCTGAAACGTCAACGCCACGCGGGCGCCCTCCCGCAACAACGCGGCGGCAATCCCCCACGCGATGGAGTTCTTGTTGGCCACGCCAACGACGAGGGCATTCTTACCTTGGCAAAGCATCGCGGTTCGGTGTCCTTTGGAGAAAATTCGCCCTGCACCCAGCCCAACCCGGCGTCAGGATGGGGAGCGGGAAGAGGGGGGCAAGGCGGGAACACGGGGGGCGAAAATGGAGAGGCTTGCCTCTCCCGACCTTGACAGACCTCCCGGCTTGACGTACAAACTTGCGTATCTTGTACGTCAGGATTTCCCCAATGCCCACCAAGCTCACCCTCCGACTCGACGAAGAACTCATCCGCCGCGCCAAGGCGACGGCCAAGCGCCGGGGGAAATCCATTTCGGAAATGGTTGGCGATTACTTTCGCCTTCTGGATTCTCCATCGCCAGCGCCCAAGGAGGAAGAGCTGACTCCCAGGGTAAAGGCGCTTCTCGGATCATTGGCCGGATGCCGTCTGGACGAGGAAGACCATCGTGAATGGCTTGAGCGGAAGCACCAATGAAGGCGCTGTTCGACACGAACGTGGTGCTGGACGCGCTGCTGGCGCGCGAGCCCTTTGCCATGCCCGCGGCGCGCCTGCTTGCCCAGGTGGACAAGGGCAGACTTTCGGGAGCGATGTGCGCCACGACGGTGACAACGGTCTTCTACATCGCCGCGAAAGCCGTGGGGCGCGACCGCGCGCGCATTCTGGTTCAGGACTTGATCGGATTGTTGGATGTCGCCGCAATCAACCGCGCAACCATCAAGGAAGCCTTGAAACGCGACAGCCCCGATTTCGAGGATGATGTCATCGCGGAAGCGGCGTTCGCGAGTGGCGCCGACGTCATTGTGACCAGAGACATAAGCGGCTTCCCGCACGCCCCTTGCCGGGTTATGACACCGGACGAATTGCTCGCGGCGCTCGATAGCGGGCGCTGATGGTGGGGAAAACGGAAACCAGCCTGCCTGCCAAAAACGATTGAACGATGACCTGGGCTGTGCCCCATGTGTCCCCGTGCCTTGTCCGTGAACACAGGTGGATGCGCATGTCCCTGAACGAAGACCTGGGGGAAGCTCTCATCAACACCGAGGGCATTCTTACCTTGGCAAAGCATCGCGGTTCTGTGTCCTTTGGAGAAAATTCGCCCTGCACCCAGCCCAACCCGGCGTCGGGATGGGGAGTGGAAAGGGGGGGGCAAGGCGGGAAAACAAAGCGAAAGCCGGTCGCCAATCGTTAAAAGCAACTCCGGCTTCCCGCGTGTCCGCCAAGGCCGTGGCAAAGGTGAGCCAATGCCAATTGCGTTTGGCTGAACCGAAACGCACTGTTCCGGCGCCACGCAATTGATATGAAGGGAGAACGACATGGGAACCTGGGCTATCGGCGCCTTTGGAAACGATGATGCTTGTGACTGGTCGTATGGGCTGGAGGAGGTCGATGACCTGTCGGTGGTAGAGGCCGCCCTGGACACGGTGCTTGCCGTCGGCTCGGGGTACCTTGAGACGCCCCCAGCGGTCGAAGCGCTCGCCGCTATTGAAGTGATCGCAAGACTTCAGGGCAACTGGGGCGAGCGCGACCCCTACTCGGAGACGGTGGACCGGTGGGTTGAAAGGGTGCGGCTGACACCGACCGCAGATCACGCTCGCAATGCGCGCCGCGTCATCGAGCGCATCCTTGCGGAGAATTCGGAATTGAAGGAGCTGTGGGAGGAGACGGAGGATTACGAGGCATGGGTGGCGTCCGTTCATGAACTGAAGAACCGGGTTGGCATCCCGTGAGAAGCGAGGGGAAGGGTGACTCGCCGCCGCGCCGTTGAACCAACATGTCCGCCAACCCTCCAAAGACCAATGCCCACCC
>CAYTRP010000438.1:0-3345 GCA_964440195.1 uncultured Candidatus Sumerlaeota bacterium | reverse complement strand
GATGGCGAGATGATCTGGATGGCATGGGAACAGGTCGGGGGAGAGTTCGATTCCACCACCGAGTTTCTCGGCACTCATGCCCATTCCTTGGCCTGTGCCTCGCTAAATCCGGGCGAATCCGTCGGAATCGTTCTTGGCAATGGCACCGACGAAGTCGTCTATCTCGATGCCTCGGATGGCGCCGTGCGGTGGCGGGCCAACGTGGGAGGGGAAGCATGGCATGTCATTCCCTTGGAGGACGGCCATGTCCTGGTGGGCACATCAACCGGTTATCTTCATCTAATCGCTGCGGACGGTGTCATTCAATGGAGCAGGAAGGTGTCCGGACAAATCAATGGCATGGACGTGGCTCGACATCTGGAAATCGATGCCGTGATCGCCGTGGTGGGAACGGAGGAAGGCGAGGTCTCCGTATACGACATGGCGGGGAACGTGCTCGCGCGGGATTACGAGAGCGAACCCGTTCGTTTCGCGGTGTTCGCGGTGGAGGGACCAAGCGGGATTCTGACGGCGTCCCTGTCCGGCAGATTGCGTGAGTGGAAATTCAACCTGCCGCGTTCCGCCTATGGCCCACATTATCGCACGGAGCGACACCGGTATTGATGCCAAAATCAAAAGGAGCACACATGCCATGAATCGCAGGGATTTTATCACTTCTTCGGCTCTTGCCGGTGGTGGCTTGGCGCTGGCCGCATTGTCGCCGACAGGAATACTGGGCGAGGAGTCGGGCCTCCCAATCGCGTTTCCCGGAAACACGAATTTCAGCCGCTCGCAACACGGCGGGGTTGTGACCCAACTCGCCGGTCTGGGCTTGCCGGAATTCCGGGAAAAGTACCGCGCCGAGTTGATGGACGAATACATTCCGTTTCTGAACCGCTTCGCGGTGGACCACGAACGGGGTGGCTTCATGATGTTTCTCGACCACGACGGCACGCCCGAAAACACGAACAAGTTCCATTGGTTTCAGGGGCGCGGAGTTTACATCTACAGCTTTATCTACAACCACCTGAAGAAGGACGAAAAGCTGCTGGATGTCGCCAAGAAAACAACAGATTTCATCCTGCGTCATTATCCCCAGGACAATGGTTGGTGGGCACAGGAAGTGGATCGGGAAGGCAACGTCCTCGTCCCGTTTCAGGGCGATCCGTTCGGCACCTACTTCGCCATCGAGGGCATGCAGGAACTGGCCGCCGCGACTGGTGACCGGGAATTGCTGCGCCAGACGGTGGAACTGTTCGAGGCGCATTTCAACCGCGTGCACAGCCCCGATTTCACCTTCCGCATCGACTTGAGCAACGTCCACGAACCCGGGCGCGGCCTCCACGGCGTCAACACCTACATGGTTGACCTTCAGATCGCCACCGAGATGTTGCGTCGGTGGGATCTCCCGCAGGTGGAGGTGTTCGCCCAAAAAGCCGTCGATGCGATGATGAATCACTATTACAATGCCGAACTGGGAATCATGAACGAGTTCGCGTTCTTTGATTTCACGAAGCGGCCCGAGGACGAGACGAAGTCAAATCTCGGTCACGGCATCGAGATCATGTGGATCGTGATGGAAGAGGCGATCCGTCGTCGCGATCAGGAGTTGTACGACACGGCAAAGCAGCGTATGAGATACCACTTGGACCTCGCTTGGGACCACGTTTATGGCGGAATCGCCGAGTGGATCAACATCGGGCATGGGTGTTACGAATGGCCCTCGGTCAGTCCGCGCGGTACGAATTTCACCTACCAGGGAATCGGCGAGTACAAGTACATAAAACCCTTGTGGGGACTCAACGAAGCCAATGTTGGCCTGCTGAACGTCCTCGAACACACGGGAGAGTTCTGGGCGCTGGATTACTTCAACATGAGCCAGCGGGTGATCGACGAAAAGTTCTCCCTGCGCCGCCATGGCTACCCCCTCCACATCATGTTCGCGGACCGGCAGATTACCTTCGTCCCCAAGGTGGGCAGAAAACCCAACTACCATCATCCCAGGATGCTGGCGAAGGGGATTCTCGCCCTTGATCGCATGATCGAACGCGGTGGTCGGCCAAGGGGCTCCATTGCATGAGGAATCTCTATCCTTGAGGCTGCCGGGCTCCGTACCGGTGCGCGCAAAAACTGCTCTGATGCGGAATCCAGTACTCCTGACATGGACACACAACTTGGCGAAATGCCCAAAACTTAAAGAGGGGACATCCCATGCACCAAGTCATTCGTTGTGGAATCTGTTGCCTTGCACTGTTCGTCTTGCTGGTTTGCAAGGAACCATCGAGCGCCAGTGCCGACCTGACGAATTTGGTGGATCACGGCCCTGTCGCGCCGTCGGGTCGTGAGTTTGGTGCCTTCGCCACGCAGGATGCCGACGGTCGCCGCATTGTCTTCGTCAAGATCGTTGCCGGTCCAAAAGCGTCCTACTTGTTCATCGACGTCGAAACCGGCACGACGGAACAGCTTTACCCCGATATCGCCGGGCGCCAGAACTCACGCGCTTTTCTGTCGCCGCAAAACAAGGCCTACGACGTCGTAGGCGACTGGTTGCTGGTGATCGACGTTCCGGCGCGTGAAATCCGCCGAATCGGGCGCACTCCTTCCGACGCCCTCAGCCATTCCTTCGCGGTGGACGGCAAGGGTGTCGTGTACGGGGGGCTCTTCCCCACGGGAACCATTGTGTCCCATGATCCGGCGACCGGCGCATTCACCAATCATGGGCCGGTGAATCAGGAGTCTTGGGATCAATACCTGCGCCCGATGGCTGTTGACGATGCGGGTTGGGTCTATGCCGGTCTTGGCCAGTTCCGCGCGCAAGTGGTTGGCTTCAACCCGGCCACTGGAGAAAAGCGCGCCTTTGTTTCCGAGACGAGCCGCGAGCCTGGGCAGGGGGTTGTCCGCCGTGGCCTCGACGGGCGTGTCTATGCCAATGCGGAAGGGTGGAGTTGGCACGCGCTGCTGGCGGGCGAGGCAACTCCAGTGGATGAACCCGGAAACTCCGAATCGACCGCCACGAACAGATTTCCCGATGGTTCTCGCTACACGAATCTGAACATCCCCGACCGCACGATGGAAATCCTTGATGCGGGAGCCATCGAGCCGCGCACCGTCCATTTCGACTACAAGAGCGAGGGGATCACGGTCTACTCGATGGTGGCGGGAACGGACGGCAACATCTATGGCGGAACGGGCAGCCCGAATCGGTTCTGGCGCTTTGATCGGGGCACCGGTGCCATGACCGATTGGGGTATTTTCGCGAGCCTTGGCTTGCATGTGAATCAGTTCGTGCGCCAAGGCGACAAGCTTTATGGTGCCGCCTACAGTTCAGGCTCGCTTGTTCAGGTCGATCCCGCCAAGCCGTATGAG
>CAYTRP010000437.1:0-3372 GCA_964440195.1 uncultured Candidatus Sumerlaeota bacterium | reverse complement strand
GCGCATCCCAATACTCCGGCGGCACCAACTCCGGAAACTCCCAGACACTCTCGCACAATGGATGAGCACCCAGTGGAGACACGGCAACCGACAGATACCCCACAAACAACGATCGAGAGAGCTTCATCCAGCCACCTTTTGAGTCCGCGGAGATGACATCGCCCACCGGGGATGCTCTCCCGGTGGGCGGCTGTCAAACCCAATGGGCGCAGGCGGCTCAGTTGTCAGGACGTTCTCAAAGTCGCAATCTCCGCGTTGCTGCCCGGCGGCGGCATCCTCAACGTATGGCCAATACGCCTGCGGTGCCGCCGCCGAGCGCGCCTTGATCTTGCGCCCTTGAAAACGTCCTGGGATACTTTGAGAATATCCTGTTCAGTTGTTGACGATGAGCGCGGACAACTCCTCCACGTCCGCCTCGTTCACCGATTCATCGCCGTTCACGTCGCCCACGGCCAGCGAAGGGGGCGTGCCGGCGGCGATCAGGTTCGCGAGCGCCGTCACGTCCGCCACGTTCAAGACGCCGTCTCCGTTGATGTCGCCCAGGATGCCCGGCTCCACGGAATCCCCCTCCCACGTCACCGCGATGATCGCGCTGGCGTCATAGTCCGAGTGATAGAGCGTCACCTGGTTGGGGCTCGACGACCAAACCGCGAACCCACCCGCCGGGGCGCGCCGCGCACCCGTCAGGCCCGTGGCCGCGTTGAGGGCGGCCTCGTTCACGAAAAAACGCGCATCCGTCCCGTAGCTGCCATCCGTTTTCGGCGGAAAGACGTAGATGCCACGGTAGTCCGCGAAATTGATGGTCTGGCCGGGGAGCGGATCGGGATAGCGGTTGAACACGAACAGCGTCCCATCCGGCGCCACCGCGATGTCCTCGACCCCGCCCGAGGAAACGCCGTCTCCAAAATCCTCGCGGCCGATTTCCACACTTACCGTCGCACTCTCGCCGAATCCCGAAACCCTCAAAATCTGGTCCGATCCCGTGCGGAAAGCCTCGTCCCAGACAATCAGGTCATTGTTGGGCACCTGGACGCCCACGGCAAAGCCAAGCGAATAGATGCCCGTCGCGTCGCCAACCTGAGCATAGTCGGCGACCACCTCGTCCGACCCGCCATCGAGCGGAATCCGGACAAGGTTGTCCTCCGGCGCCCCAAAGGATGTCAGTTGGCAGATGTAGATGTGCTGCCCATCCACCGAGGGAAAGGCCTTTGAAATTCCATTGTGCAGGCGCAGGATGTCGAAGCTGGCGACGTCGTCCAGGTCGTCCTCGGGATCGAAGCGAAAGAGGTAGTTCTTGGCGGTCGTGTTGTTGAAGGAGGAGATATAGACGCGGCCCTGGGCATCCACGAAGATGCTGTTCGCGTTGATCCGGTCATTCAGATTCGGAGGGGTGTCGGCCTTGTTCGTTCCCCGGACCAACTGGGCATAGGTGGCGATGGTCTCGAAGACCGGCTCCGGTCCACTGGCGTCGATCCGCAGCAATTGCGCCTGGGCGTCACTGTCGTCGGGGTCCGAAGGATCGTCGCTGATGAAGTAGGTGCGATCGCGGCCCGTAAAAGTGATGACGCGCCCTTGCGAATCCACCGCATGGGCGCGCAGACGCGCGTCGCCCGGGGCCTGCCCGGTGAACGCCTCGATCTGGGCCTGGGTCGCGACGACCTTGATCGACACGGGGGTTGAATAGTCAATGCCCTCGCCCGTGGCGGGTGCCACCAGGCTCGTTGCGGCCAGCGCCAACGACGACACTACAAGAATCCTGCTCGAATGGCTCATCGTTCGTGGTCTCTCGGTGATTGAAATGATCCCGGCGCCGGTCGCGCGCCAAGTAGGGTCTTAAACAGAAGGGAAAGCCCAACTTGCAAGTGAAACGCGATGATTGGAAATCGCCACATTGTTCCCTAACGCGGGAAGCTTTCACGGCGCGCTCCATCTCCTTGCGAACCGCTGGTTCGCACTCCCTGCATGGAAAGAATTCACCCCGGACAAATGAATTTCTCACAAAACACCCCCCGGCAATCCAGCCCCCTCCAGCCCTTGCCTCATGGAGACGACATCCGAATGGCGCGCACCAATCCCTGCCCGGCGGCATAGGTTGGCCCCGGCCCCACATGGCCGCTGCCGACGATGTAAATGCTGCCGCGCGAGATGGTGCCGTTGCTGGGATCGTACATCAGCAGGATCGGGCCATCGACTTCGTAATCCCCGTGCAACACGCCCCCAAGATTGTGATAAATCCCGTCGGGTCCGCACGAATGCAGCAGCCATTGGCGGGCGCGAATGCCGGTCCTTAGCACCGCCCGGTTCTGTTCGCTCCACGATTGGTAAATGTAACTGTTCAACCGCCCCGCGGCATCGCGCTTGGAAACGGGCTCCGGCGGTTCAATACGCGAAAGCTCATTGGCCCGCGGCGCCGACTGGCGTCCTCTCAACTCGAACGGGTCGCGAGTCAGCGCCTGGCTGATATAGGCGATTGGCGTCGAGAGGCGTTCCAGAATCCCCAACTGGTCCGCACTGGCCTCCGGATTCGCCGGGTCCCATCCCGCCACGGAACCCGCGACGCCGAAAGTATGGCACAGCGGGTACCCATTGGCGTCCACGTAGTAGGACTCCAGCGCCACGGCCGTCGTCCGCATATCCGCGCGCGTGCGCGAGACCTTTGAGCGCGTCTGCGCTTCCAGGAAATTCGGAACCGCGATGGCCGCCAGAATGGCAATGATGGCCACCACGATCAGCAGTTCGATCAGCGTGAACGCGCGACGAAGTGGAGCACATGACATGGGCGAATCTCCCGGGTCGGTTTCTTCCACCAATGGAGGACTCCGAAAGAAGACCGCCATGCCGCCTCGTCAACGCGATTCCCACCCCTAACCGAATTCACGCAAACAGCCATCGTCCCACCCCAAAGCCCGAACGCATACCCCTTCAACGATTCGATTTCATCGTGATGGTGAATTGTCCTTTGTCCTTACCTCCTTCACTCTTCCCTACCCCACCGGATAAACCATCCCCAACCCCAACACCACCCCCGCCGCCAACCAAAACACCAGTCCCCAGTCCTTGAACCGGCGAAACGACCAACTCAGGTAGAAGTAGTAAAGCATCTGCGCGCCCAGAAAAACCGTCAGCGCGAAATGGAACGCCGCCAAAAAATCCGCGTCCTCGTCCGTCGCGGGCGTCAGAAAGCCCACCTCGCCCCCGGCCCCCATGTAGGCCAGCACCGCCCCCGGTATGATGGCGATCGCCAGCACCACCCGCCACACCCACAGGAACATCTCCTCCTTGCGGAAACGCTCCGGCGGCTTCGGCGGCTCCGGCGAAAACCACGGCAAATCCTCCGGCTCTTCCGCGCTCGACATCAAAGGCTTGTCAGGG
>CAYTRP010000436.1:1470-3387 GCA_964440195.1 uncultured Candidatus Sumerlaeota bacterium | reverse complement strand
CGATGGCCTCCCCGGGAGCGACGCCGGGTCGCGCGACAGTCTCGGCGAAGGGGTAGAGGTTCACCACGACGAGGTCGATGGGCGCGATGCCGTGCTGCTCGATGGCCCGCATGTGCCCGGGGAGGTCGCGTCGCGCAAGCAGTCCGCCATGGATGGCAGGGTGCAGGGTCTTGACGCGTCCGTCGAGCATCTCGGGAAAGTTCGTGACGGCGGCGACATCCTCGACCGCGATTCCCGCTTCGCGCAGGTGGCGGGCGGTCCCGCCCGTGGAGAGGAGCCGAACACCCATCCCCGCCAACTCGCGCGCGAATTCGACCAGTCCGGACTTGTTGCTGACGGAGATGAGCGCGGTGCGGATGGTCATGGCGTCCTCGTGGCGTGGTGGTGGGGCGGCGGGAATCCAAGTCGTCGCGCCCCCGCGTGTCAACCCGGCTGCTCGGTGCCCGCCAACATGCCGACACGGGCCATGGCGAAATCGAACCGGGTGGGGTCGATGGGGTCGATCTTCCGGAGCGCGTGGGTGATTTCGAGCGCCGTGCGCAGGTCGGCGGCCTTGCGCCGGGTCAGGCCGAGGCGAGTGGCGAGTTTCATGACGTGGGTGTCCACCGGCATGACGAGCCGTGCCGGCGACACGGACCAGAGCCCGAGGTCGATGCCGTCGTCCGGCCTGCAAACCCATCGCAGGTAGAGGCACATGCGCTTGCAGGAACTCCTGCCTTCGGGCGATGTGAGAAGAAGGTGGGCCCCCGATGGAAGCGAAGACGGAGGCGCGCCGGCGCGATGGAGCCACCGTTTGCGGCGAGACAGGGACGGGCACTCCCCGGCGATGAGGGCATCCACCCACCGCGAGAGGCACGGAAGGACCGTCTCCTCCGCCGGATCGTCCAGAGAGGCCCAAAGCGCGCCAAGGCTGCCATTCTTTCGGAGGGCTTGGCCGATCCACGCGAGATAGACCCGAAGGTCCGCCGCGCGCACCCACCGATAGACAAAGCCCCGGTAATGGCAGGCCAGCCGCGGGGGCTCCCATTCCGCCAACGTGCTTGCGGGATGCGGGCCCAGCGGCTGAAGGATCGTTTCGAGCGCCTTGTTGATGGCGACGACATTGCCGAAGGCGAAGGACGCCGCGATGAGGGCGACGATCTCGCGGTCCGCCGCCTCGGCGTAGCGGTGCACCACCGCCAATGGGTCCGTTTTCAGGAACTCTGGGCGATGGTATCTCGCGTAGGCCGCTTCCAGCGTCCGCGCCAGCGCGTCGCGTCTCATGTCAATGCCATATAAATCATGGAGATGGTTCCGTGGACTGCGGCAGCTTGCTGCCGCTGTTTGCGCCGGAAGCTTGCTTCCGGTGCTCCGGCAGCCTCCAGGCAAACCAATCGTTGTTGGAGCGTCCACAGCAAGCTGCGAACGCAAACAGCGCAAGCAAGCGTGCGCAGTCCACATTGAGCGGATTCCATGCGTTTGGCGGAAACCGTCTCATCCGACCAGCAACTGGCGCAGCTCGGCGACGGACTTGCGGAACGTCGCGAAGGCGCTGGTCAAAACCTCGCGTGAGGTCAGGTCGACGCCGCCGCGCTTCACCAAGTCGAGAGGATCGGCGGAGCCGCCGCCCTTGAGGAAGTCGAGGTACTGGTCGCGCTTCTGCGTGGACTCGAGGATGCGACGCGAGAAGACTTGAGAGGCGCAGAAGCCCGTGGCGTACTTGTACACGTAGAAGTTGTAGTAGAAGTGGGGGATGCGGGACCATTCGCGCGCGATGCGTTCGTCGGCCTTCACGGCGGGGCCGTGGAACCTGGCGTTCAGGTCATAGTAGGCCTTGCCGATGGATTCGGCCGTGAGGGGCTCGCCCGCGCCGTCCATCTCGTGGAGCAACTTCTCGAACTCCGCATCCCCCGTCCCCCGCGCATGATCCAGCATCTG
>CAYTRP010000436.1:0-1460 GCA_964440195.1 uncultured Candidatus Sumerlaeota bacterium | reverse complement strand
ACATCGTCTGGCGATAGACGGTGCCGCGAAACTGGTCGCAGAGATGGTTGAGGAGATAGGCCTTGAACCGGGGATCGTCGGTCGTCTTGAGCAGGTGGTCGTGGAGGAGAGCCTCGTTGGTGGTGGAGGCGATCTCCGCGACGAAGATGGTGTACTCGGCGTAGCGATAGGGCTGGGTGTTGCCCGCCAGCCAGGTGTGCATCGAGTGGCCCAGTTCGTGGGCGAGGGTGAAGACCCAATCGAGCGTGCCCTGGTAGTTCATCAACATGTAGGCCGGGGTGCCGTAGCACCCGCCCGAGTAGGCGCCGCTGCTCTTTCCCTTGTTCTCGTAGACGTCGATCCAGCGCTCGGTGAGGGACTTCTCGACGCCGCGCATGTACTCCTTGCCCATCGGCGCGCACGATTCCCGGACCCAGTCGCAGGCCTTGGCCCAATCCACCCTCATCTCGAAGTCGGGAACGATGGGGACATGCATGTCCCACATGTTGACCTCGTCGAGGCCCAGGACCTCGCGACGCAGCGCCACATAGTCGTGGAAGGCGGGCAGGGCCTCGTGGGTCGCCTCGATCAACGTGTCATAGAGGGTTTGGGGAATGCTGTCGGGGAAGAGGGAGGCTTCGAGGGCCGAACCGAACTTGCGCGCCTTGGCGTTGAAGGTGTGGTACTTCACATTGCCGGAGAGTGTGGACGCCAGCGTGTTGCCGAATTGGCCATAGGTGTCGTAGAGTGTCTCGAACGCGCGACGGCGGACGGCTCGATCCCGATTCTCCATGAAGGTCACGTATCGCCCGTTCGAGAGGGGCTGCATGGTGCCCTTGTCGTCCTCGACATCGGGGAACTTCATGTCGGCGTTGACGAGATAGCCAAAGGTCGAACGCGGATTGCTGAAGATCTCGCCGGCCATGGAGAGAAGTGTCTCCTCCGTGTCGGAGAGCACGTGGGGCTTCTCGCGGATCAGGACTTCCATGGAGCGGCGGTAGGCTGCCAATTCCGGGGAATCGCGCCACGCTTCCAGAACTTCCAGGGGCTGGGAGAGGATCTCGGGAGTGACCCAGGCGATGGACGCGAAGATCTCCGTGGCCTTGGCGCGGATGCGCTGGATGCGTGCCTGGTTGACGCTGTTCGTGGTGTCCTCGTCCTCGCGGTGATGTGCATAGGCATACAGACGGTCGATCTGGAGTCCGAGAGTATCCTGCGCGGCGAAGAGGGCGGCCACCGCGGCGGGGGAGGTCAGTTTTCCCCTCAAGTCGAGGACCGGCTCGACCAGCTCCTCGACCGCGCGAAATGCACGATCCCAGTCGTCGGGCGAGGCAAAAATCGCTTCGAGGTTCCAGCGGTACTGCTCCTCGATTTCGTCGCGTGTGGGGATCTTGGTGGGGGCGGGTGCTTCGACGGTCATGAAGGCCTCGATGGGAGGGGGGCGATTTCCTGCTCGTGGGTTTTTGCCGACTTGCCCGGCC
>CAYTRP010000435.1:0-3403 GCA_964440195.1 uncultured Candidatus Sumerlaeota bacterium | reverse complement strand
GCAGCTCTGGGGTCCGGGGCACTGGAAGTGATGCTGCTTCAGGCCGTCGCGAAACGCCTTGGCCGGCTTCGCCTCCCCCAACGCATACTGCAGGAACGAAAGAAGGTGCATGCGGGTTTCCTCGCTCACCAGATGCTCGATCTTGCACGAGTCGATCTCGCTTTGTTCCTTGGAAACACTCAGGATGTCGTGGAAGAAATGCACGAAGGTGCTCTTGGCGACCTGCACGCCGTGGGCGATCTTCTCCCCCTCTTCGGTCAGGCCGAGGAACCGGTTGTGGTCCTCGGAAACAAAGCCCTTGGACTTGAGCGTCTTGAGGCTCACCGAGGCCGAACCCGGCGTGATTTCCAGCTCGCGGGCGACGTCGGTCACGCGCGCGTAGCCTTGACGACGCAGCAATTCCTTGATGGCCATCAGATAATGGGCCATCGAGTGCGTCACTTCGTTGCCTTCAAATTCTTTCCAAACCTGCATGAGCGCGACTCTTTTTCAGACGGATGAGGGCGCCAAACGCCGCCACGGCTTTCAAACGATAAGCTCGCAACTGCCGGTAATCAAGCAGCAAGTTGAGTCAGGCAAGGTTGGTGCCGGGCATGCCGCCGATCCCCAAAACGACACTGTTTCCCGGAGACGGAACACGCAAATCAAGCATTATCAAGGCCTGACGTTCATACCGGCGTCACGACACTCCTCAGGGTCGTCTCGCCGCTCTCCTGCTTGTGCAGCTCAAATGCCTCGAACAATGTTCCATCCGCCATCCATGACTCAAACCGCAGCACATCCCCCTTCACCGACCCGACGTGGAACATCTGGCGGTCTTGGAGCAGCGTTTGGAACAACTCCGTTCGCTCGGGATTGATCCGGTACATCTTCGTCCCCGACACGCTGGTCACGTAGACCCGGCCAGGTTCATCATCCTTCCAAAGTTCGGATCCCTGAACCTTGCCCGAGCGGCTGTGCGCATGGTCGTGACCCTGCAGGACGAGGTCCACCCGGTGCTTGTCCAGGACAGGCTCCCAAAGCGCGCGGATCAGCGGATTGTCGCGCGTCCGCACGCATGAATGAATCGGATGATGGAACATCGCCACCGTCCAGCGATTCGGATTGTTCGCCAGCGCCTCCTTGTCGAGCCACTCGGCCTGGCGGGCGATGTCGCGCATCGAGTTCAAGCCCACGAAACGCACACCCTGCCAATCCACCACCCACGCGGTCCCGCGCAGATCCTCGCTGTCCTCCATGCCCGTGGGGCGCGTGCGGAATTGCGCCTCCCAGTAGGGCGTCAGCCGCCCGCGCAGGTCGCCGGGAGGGGTCGTGTACTCGTGGTTTCCCGGCACGGCAAGGCACGGCGCCGAACCATGCACCCACCCTGCCATTCCGAACCAATGCCCCCACTCGGTGTCGCTGTCGCCGATGTTCACGAGATCGCCGCCATGCAGGATCAACTGGGCGTCGAAGCCCTGGCCATGGGCACGGCGGATGACCCGGGGCCACCGCAGGTCGAGGCTGTTCTGCGCATCGCCGAAAAACAGGAAGCGGAAGGGCTGCGGATCCCGGGCCGCCGTCCGAAAGTGATTCCACTCGCTGTAGCCACCCTTCTCCACCAGACGCCAGGCGTAAGTCGTCCCGGGCTTCAACCCCTTCACCGTTGCCGAATGGATGAATACCGGGAGCCCATCGGGAGTGGTGAACGGCGTGGTTGCCGCGCTTGCTCGCGACATCGCCTTCTCGTCCCGGTCAAACTCGGGATCCGCGGAAACCTCGACCACCTCGACGCGACTCCCGGAGGACTGATAATCCGTGCGCCAGGTCAGAGTGACCGTCGTGCAGGGATCGTCCGAAACCGTGAGGACCACCCTGGCCGGACCCTGCCGGGGTTCGATGGCCTTGGGCGCCGACTCGCGCTCCTCCGCCACCAGACTGGTTGCCCCCACCGGCCCGGCGAGCACGCCGCCCAGTCCCCCCAGCAGAGAGCCGGAAAGAAAGGAGCGCCGATTGAAGTACCTGAATGGTGCCATGAGAAAAAGTGGGCCGGTCAAACGGGAGTGCAAAGAGAACGCTCGTCCTGACACACGACGGCGAGAAACATCCACCATCGCCCATGCAACTGCAATGCCTCAATCGCCCCATGGCCAACGCGGGGAATCGCGGAAGATGAGCCAGCGGTCTGGAGAGACGCCCCGCCGCGGCCGCGCACCTTGCGTCAGAACGTCGCGGGCCGCATCCCCCGCAGGAGAGTTCAGGGGTCGCGGGTCAGTTCCCGGATGACCTTTCCGTGCCCGGGGAACATGATCGCCATTTCGTGGCGCCCCCCGAGACTGAAATCGGCAAAGTCGAAACCCGGGGCGACCGTGCACCCACACAGCGCGAACAGCGCACCCCGCGCCGGACGAGCACCCTGCCAACTATTCGCCGGGATGGTGATCTGGGGTTCCTCCCCCGCCAACAAGTCCAACCCCAGCACCCGTCTCTCGTAATCGCCTCGCTGGCTGATCAGGTGCAATTCCAGCGGGCCCCCCGCATACAAGTGCCACGTCTCGTCCGAACGCACCCGGTGAAACGCGGAGAAGTCGCCCTCCTCCAACAGAAAGTAGATCTGCGTCATCGCGGGCCGCTCCACCCGCGCCTCGTCCAGGATTCCCGGATGGTGGATCCTGAGCGGCGAAGAGTGCGTCTCGCGGTAGAATCCGCCCTCGGGATGAGGGATCAATCGAAGGTGCCTGATGATCTCCCGCGCGGTATCACGGGGTTCCCGCCACATGAGTCGCCTCCCCCGAAGCAACCTTGACCTTCCGCCTACGCCGGTGTCCCCGCAATTTCCGCCAGGGCAATCAGGTCCACAACCACGTCTTCGCCGTTGGGGTCTGCCTCATACAGCGCACCGACGCGCTTGCGGAAGGGCCCCACATCCCCCAGCGCCTTTCCCCGCGCGATCAACGGCTTGTAGGCATTGGGCATCGGCCCCCAATTGCCCACCTCCACCCAGTTGTCCGTCAGGAAGACGAACTTGGGGATCGCCTCGCCCCCGTTTGTCAGGTAGCGCGCGAACACGTCGGGATACTGGTCGCGCGTGATGTAGCGCGTATGGATCTCGGGGCATGCCGTTGCCATGGCCTCGAGCACGGGCACATGCCGCACGACATCGCCGCACCAATCCTCGGCAATGCAGACAACGTGCACGGGCCTCTTGATGGACTTGAGCCGGGCGCGTGTCACGGCATCGAGCACGATGGCCGCGCGGCGTTCCACCATCCGGGTGCGGTGTTCGGGAAACTCCGCTCCCTCCAGCCACGCCTCGTAGCGCTTGCCGCTCTCGAAAATCTTCTTCCAGTCCAGCACGGGGAGGATCGGGGGGCGCGGCATGTGTGGCTCCTATGGTGAAGGGTGAAGGGTGAAAGGAGGCTAT
>CAYTRP010000434.1:0-3412 GCA_964440195.1 uncultured Candidatus Sumerlaeota bacterium | reverse complement strand
CCTCCAATTTGTCCCATGCCCGGTGGGCCTTGTAGATGTCGCGCGTGAAGATCACCGCCTGGATGCCGAACTCGCTGTTGTTCACTTCGTCCAGCGCGGCGTCGAAATCCTTGAACGGGGAGAGCACCGCGACAGGGCCGAATGCCTCCTTGCAATAGACATCGTCCTCCGGCTGGACGTTTTCGAGCAAAGTCGCCTCCAGCATCGCGCCATCGCGCTTTCCGCCGCAGAGCAACCGGGCACCACTCTTCACCGCACCCTGGATCCACCCATCTAGCCGCGACGCTTCCTTGTCGCTAATCATCGGTCCGATAAACGTGTCTTCGTCCCGGGGATTGCCCATCTTGAGCTTCCTCGTCGCGGCGACCAAGCGATCGCGCAACTCGGCATAGAGGCTCTCGTGCGCCAGGATGCGCTGGACGCCGATGCAGCTTTGTCCCGACTGGTAAAACGCGCCAATGATGATCCGTTGGATGACATCGTCCAGGTTCGCGCCCTCATCCACGATGACGGCCGCATTTCCACCCAGTTCCAAGACCACCTTCTTCTTGCCTGATTTGGCCTTCAATTCCCAGCCAACCTCGGGTGAGCCGGTGAAGCTCAGCAGCTTGAGGCGGTCGTCTTCCGTGAAGAGCGCGGCGCCGTCGCGGCGGCAGGGGAGGATCGAGAACGCACCCGGAGGCAGGCTCGTCTCTGCGAGAATCTCGCCCATGATGATCGCCCCCAGCGGCGTCAGGCTGGCGGGCTTCAGGACAAAAGGACATCCGACCGCGATCGCCGGCGCAATCTTGTGAGCCGCAAGGTTCAGCGGGAAATTAAAGGGCGAAATAAAGGAACACGGCCCGATGGGCACCCGTTTCCACATGCCGCTGTACCCCTTGGCGCGTGCGCTGATGTCCATCGTCATGACTTCGCCGGTCATGCGCACGGATTCCTCCGCCGCGATGCGGAACGTATCGATCAGGCGGCTGACCTCCCCCCGGGAATCCTTGATGGGCTTGCCCGCCTCTATGCACAGCGTGACCGCCAACTCCTCGGACCGCTCCTGGAAACGGCGGACACAATGATTGAGAATCGCCTGCCGCTCATAACTGGGCAGCTCCCGCATCGGCTCCACCGCCTTCACGGCCAGGGCGATGGCGCGGTCGATGGTGGCCGCGTCGGCCATGGCCACTCTCGTGGTCACCTTGCCGGTGTATTTGTCGGTGACTTCAAGGTCGGCATTGGGCGATTCGGCCTTGTTGGCGACGTAGTAGGGGTAACGGTCCTTTAGCATGGGGGGTCTCTCCTGGGGGTTGTGCGACGTGCTTGGTTCTGATCTGGACAGTTAGGTGGGTCGGGGCAACCCGGTTCGCGATTTCGCGGCCCGCAAGGGCAAGTCGGGGCTTTACCTGACAAGAGCGCCTCCTGCAACGTGTCCGCCGATCCCGTTGGAAGGGTTGGCTACGAAACAATGAACGTTGGCGAATCCGTCAGAACCGGCTTCCTGGAAATCTGGATGCACAAGATGCGCTCCCTGCTGACCATGCTGGGGGTCATTTTCGGGATCGCCGCTGTGATCGCGACCTGGGCCATCGGGGCCGGTGCCCGCGACGAGTTGGACCGGCAACTGGCCCAATTGGGGACCAATACCATCCGCATCCAAGCCGTGGAAATGCGCGGCTCCGACGCCCTGACCGCTGCCCGGCGCTCGCCCTATGGTCTCTCGCGCGCCGACATTGCCTCGCTGCGTCTCGTGGCCAGCGACATCACTCATTCCGCGCCGATGAAGAGGGTGGACTATCAGCCATTCGTGGAGGGCCGTTCGCTTTCGGCGGAAGTTTACGCCACCAGCCCCGACCTCCCCGAGATCGTCGGCTATCGCCTGAGCCAGGGCCGCTTCATCACCGAGCTCGACATGTTGGATGGAAAGCAGGTGGCGGTCATCGGCGAGGAAATTCGCCGCAACGCGTTTCCCCTCGACGACCCCATTGGCAAGACACTGAGCATCCGGGGCCAGATCTACACGGTGGTCGGCGTCCTGGCCCCGCGCGGGCAAAGCTCCGACACCGTCATCAACACCCTCAACGTCGACCGTGCCGTCTTGCTGCCCATCGACACCGTCTTTATGCGGTTGGGCACGGGGGGCGACCGCCGGGCCGAACGCCTCAACGAGATCATCCTCAAGATCGGCAACGAGCAAAACCTCGCCGTGATGCCCGCCCTGGTGGAATCCATCCTTCTGCGGCTGCACTCCAACGTGCGCGACTTCGAGATCATCGTGCCCGAGGAACTGATCCGCCAGAAGCAGGAAACCAGCAACATCCTCGGCAACGTGCTGCTCTTCGTGGCGGGTATCTCGCTCTTTGTCGGCGGCATCGGGATCATGAACATCATGTTGGCGACCGTCACGCAGCGCACGCGCGAAATCGGCGTGCGCCGCGCGCTTGGGGCGACGCGTTCCGACATTCTCGGACAGTTCATCATCGAGTCGCTCATCATCAGCCTGCTCGGGGGCGTCATCGGGATCGGAATCGGCTTCGCGCTGGCGACCATCATCGGGAATTTTTCCGGCTGGGCGGTCATTGTTCCGGCCCTCGCCTTGGTCGTTTCGACCGGGGTGTCCGGCCTTGTCGGCTTTCTCTCGGGGCTTTATCCCTCCATCAAGGCCTCGCGCCTCGACCCCATCGAAGCCCTCAGGACGGAGTGAGCCCCGTGTTCCTCGCGATTGACATTGGCAACACGCACACGACGCTCGGGCTCATGAAGGGCCAGGACGTGCTGCGGGAGTACCGCCTCACGACCAGGCGGGATGCCACATCCGACGAGATCCAGATTCTCGTGCGCCAGCTCGAGGGCATCGACCGCATTGCTCCCGACGAGTGGGACGGCGCGGCGGTTTGCAGCGTCGTGCCCGGCATCGATCGTGCGTGGATGGGGGCGCTGGGCCGTCTCATGCGCCCGCGGCCCCTCCTGCTTTCGCCCCTCATGCCGATGCCCGTTCGCAATGTCTATCATCCGCCCGGCGATGTCGGGATGGATCGCCTCGCCAATGCGGTCGCCGCATTCGCCAAGTTCGGTGCGCCCTTCATCATTGTGGATCTTGGGACGGCGACGACGCTTGATGTCGTCACGATGGAAGGGGATTACATCGGCGGCGTGATCCTGGCCGGCCTTCAGACAACCGCCGAGGCGCTCTTTCAGAGGGCCGCCAAGCTCCCCCTTGTCAACATCGAGCCCCCGGGTTCGGCCATTGGTCGCTCCACCGTTGCGGCCATGCAGGCGGGACTCTTTCATGGATGTATCGACGCCATCGAAGGTTCCATCCGTCGCATCGAAAAGGAACTCGGGTACACCTGCAAGATCATCGCCACCGGCGGCCTTGCCAATGTCCTCGGTCCCGCCATGCACCGGCTCGATGCCGTGGAACCCC
>CAYTRP010000433.1:0-3413 GCA_964440195.1 uncultured Candidatus Sumerlaeota bacterium | reverse complement strand
AGACGGTGTGGTAGGCTCCGGAGCGTGAGATCTTGAGGGCCTTGGTGCCCATGCGCACGTCGTTGGCGACGACTTCCCACGTGGTGGCCGAGGGCTTCACCCAACCGGCGGTGTCGGATTCGAAGCCGCCGTTGACGAGGCGATTGAGGAAGCGGGGTTCAGGCGGGACGTTGGCGTTGAGCATTTCCATCCACGTGTTCCAGGGCAGGGGGCCCGGGCAGGCGGTGGCGCGGACTTCACCGTGGCCGAGGATGTAGCTGCGTGTCTTGGGGATGCCGTGGAGGTCGCAAAAGTGGCGCGCGAGATCGGTGGAAGCGGTGAGCATGGGGGCCGAGTTCCACATGCCGGGATTGGTCTCGATGGCCTCGTGCTCGACGGAGATGGCGCGTTGGTTGTAGAGGGTCACGCCCGCGTGATAGGCGATGCGGTTGATGGGGACCATCTGGGTGATCTGGCCGTCGCTGTTGCGGATGACGAAGTGGGCGCTGACGTTGGAGGTGGGGTTCTTGAACCAGGAGATGGCGCCGGCGTAGGTGCCGACGCCGATCCAATGGTTCATCCAGTATTCGATGTTCGAGCGGGTGCCGCCGTAATTGCTGGAATCGGCGGGATTCCAGAGCGCGCCGGGGTACTCGGCACCCTGTCGGCGGGCTGGCTCGAGCGTGACCAGTTGATCGACACGATCGGCATCGACGGCCACGGGTTCGAGGAGGACGGGCACGCCACGACCATTGATGACGTCGGCACCTTCGGCCAATCGACGATAGTACTCCCGAACCTGAATCCCGCGAACGGAAGGATCGAGACCCGAGAAGGTTTCGAGAGCAGGGGCCCACTCTTCGAGCGTGGCGGGTTGAAGCTGCATGTCGCTTGCAAGCGACGAAATGAGGGCGGCGCCGCCGCGGATGTTGAGGTCCGCATGGGACTTGAGTTGTTCGGGGGTGGCGTCGATCAGTTGGGCGGCTTGCGCCAGGGTGTTGGCCGATCCGTTGTCGACGAGGTGCATGATCCCGTAGCCACCATCGATGGAGCGGCCGGTCTGGACCCATGTTGATTCCGTGAAGGCGATGGCTTTTAGCAGTTCCGCGGGCACGCCAAATTCGGAAGCCGCCGCTTCGAATGCCTGTTGTAAGGCGATCGCGTCCAGAGAGGCATCCCCGGCCGCGGCGAGGGGGGCGCAATCCACGCATGGGAGAGTGATGGCGGGGGCGGCCAACAGGCCGGCTGCGAGCAGCCACGATGTCGGCTTTTGGAACAGAGTCATGAGGTCGGTAGGTGCTTTCAGATCAGGATCGATGCGTAAGTTTGGGTTTGGGGGGCGCCTTGCGGCAACCTGTATTGGCTGTGGGTCGGGCACCCCTTGGGGGATTGGGGGGGAGCTTGGACGCCTGATGTCGGGTTTCGTGGAAGTTGGCGTTGCGCAACGGGGCGGTGGTGGTGACCATAAGGCCTGACAATATCCGATTTAGGCGTTGTTCCAGCAGCCGGAAATTCAACGGAGCCAGACCCGAATGGTCGATTACAAGTCCCAGGTGGAGCTTTTTCTCCGTCGGGGGGATGCGCGCACGGCCTTGCTTTATGCCGGGCAATGGGCCGAGGCATCGGACTTGGGGCTGCGGGAGACCGCCATCGAGATTGCGCGTTGTGCTGGAGCGATTTACCGGGACTTTGTGACGGAGCCGGTGCATGACTTTGCGCGGCATGCGGCCGATGGGCTTCCGGAGGAGATTGCCTCGACGGTCGAGAAGGCGCTGAATCGCCTAATCCGGATGACGGAGGAGTGGGCCGAGCGTCTGGCGAAGGCGAGGGACGAGCGCCTGGCGCGCGAGCTTCGCGACCTGCTGCGGCAGAAAGTGTTCGATGCGGCGCTGGATCGCATCCGGCGGCTGGCAACGCCGCCGGGTGGCGACCTGGAGGAGCAGGTGCGGCGGGCGCGGTACATCGGCCAGGTGATCGGGACATGCGTGAATCATCCGCGCGAGGGGGAGCAATTGATCTCGCTGGCGGGGCGCGCCCCGGAGAAGGTGGGTTTGAACTCGGCGTTGGTGGCGGAGATGAAGAAGGCGCGCGAAGAGCGCCAGCGGGACATGATGGCGGCGAACCTGTCGAACATCGAGAACCAGTGGGTTGTGGTCCTGAAGGCGACGCAGGTGGAGATCCTGAACCTGCTGCCCGACAAGAACAAGCTTGGTGAGCCGGACGAGGACGACATGCGGACGGTGGGCGATCTCTTCCGCAGCGTGCTGCGCGTGCCGCTGGCGCGCAAGGAGCCGGAGCTGTTCAACGATGCGACGCTGGTGCTGGTGGACTTCGCTCCCCGCGCGACGAGCAGTTCCGCGCGGAGTTCGGGCGTGGAGACGCGAAGCCACGGGAGCCTTGGGGTGCGCGCAAAGCTGGCCGTGGCGCGGACGTTCATGGAGATCGGAAAGAGCGAGGGCTTTACCAAGCCCTATCGCCAATGGGCGGACAAGCAGTTGGAGGGCGCGTATGCGGCGCAGATCGTGGAGCTGATGGGCGAGTTGCGCACGGAGAGCTACGAGCCGTTCTTTCTCGAGTTGTGGCGGCGGAAAGAGGGGAAGGCCCTGCGGCCGGTGCTGGCGAGCGCGTTGGGGAATCTGGCTTCTCCGGACTCGGCCGCGATGCTGCTGGAGGAATTGAAGGAGCGGATGTCGGTCAAGGTGATCGAGCCGCAGACGGTGGCGGAGGGGCGGCGGCTGATGGAAGCACTGGGGCGGATCCTGCGCTCGCAGCGAACGACCGAGGACCTGCGCCAGATCATTGTCACGCGGACGGTGGACACGATTCCCGGCAGCGAGCCCGCGCTGGTATTGTCGGCGGTGACGGAGATTGTCGGCGCAAAGCCCGAGGCGCTGCACCCGAGGCACCGGGAGTGGGCGATCCGCGGGTTGGTGACGGGTTTGTTCCTGCCGGATCAGTCGACGCCGATGCACACGGGGCCGGAGCGGCAAAGCTCGATCCTCGGGAATCGCCAGCCGATCGTGTCGGCGCTGCGGCGGGTGGGCAAGGCGGACCCGGACGCGATGATCCGCGAGATCGAGAAGCGGACGATGACGGTGAACGGGGGGATGATCGGGGCGGCGGAAGTGCTGGAGCAGATGGGTGACGACCGCGCCGTGCCGATCCTGGAGAAGATGCTGTTGAACGCGCTGATGCTGGACGAATCGAAGCGGACGGAGTACCAGAAGGAGACTTACTGGGACGCGTCGGAACAGACGCGCAAGCCGCTGACGCCCGACATGATCTCCGCGCCGTTGATCCACGCGCTGGGTACCTTGGGGGGGAGCCACGCGGAGAAGGTGCTGCGCGACATCCTGGACCGGATTCGCAACGGGCGGGTGCCCTCTCCGGGCGAGGAGACGCTGACGACGCTGGCGAAGTTCGTGGGGATGCCC
>CAYTRP010000432.1:0-3416 GCA_964440195.1 uncultured Candidatus Sumerlaeota bacterium | reverse complement strand
GAACAGACGCAGAAAACATGTCCGATCAAGACAGAACTTTAGGGAACCACTCTAGCGCCTCCGCCGGGCTGTTGGAGACATCGGTGTGCCCTGGCGGCAATACTCGACCACCCGATTCCGTTTCTGGAGCTTCATTCCGATCTCCCGCTTCCGGCGAAACCGTGGGTTCGCTGGGGGTTGCCTGTGGAGCCTCTTCACTTACCTCTACCGGGGCTGCTGCTTGGGATTCATCTGGTTCCGCCGTGGGCGAAGGAGCCTCGTAAGTCAGGGGAACGCGCAACGGCCCGGCCTTCGGATCGCCGTCCCTCGCCAACGGCTTGATGACTTCGTTTCGAATGCGAACCCCAAGCTCGCGGACCTGCGCCTCGGTCATGCCGGTGTTGTCCGTGACCCATTTGATGATCCGGGCCTCGGCCTTGTTCTTTGCCGGTTGCGCGGTGGTGTAGGCCGCGCGGTCGATGTCCGATTCCCAATCAAGGGTGTATTGCTTGTTCCCGTAGGAGTACCGTGGGGCGATGTTGTGGATGCCCTGCGGGAGCTTGGGGCCGGACGAAGCCGACGCTGGCGCCGCCTTCGGCGCGGGAGCGGCTTTCGCCTCTGGAAAGCAACCATTCCCGAGCCAAACACGTTACCGGGTCATCCGGCGTGCAGGTGGTCGATCACTCCTCCTGCCGCGCCGCTACATGCCGGACAACGGCTCATGCTGAACTGCGCGCGGATGCGCGGTGACGGGGCTACGAGGTCAGCTTGCCGATTCCGGGCGGCTTCCCGGCTTGGTGACGGGAAGGGCCGCGAGCCAATCGGGGAGTTGGTCCTCGGTCCATGTCTCAAATTCCAGTTTGACCAGCGCGTGAAAGGGCGCGGGCGGCCGGAACGCGCCACGGCTGCGATCGGCCACGGCGCAAAACCCCGCCACGATGGCGCCTGCATTGGCGACCAGTGGCACGGTCTCCATGACGGACTTGCCCGTTGTCACAACATCTTCGGCCAGCAGGACGCGGTCCTGGGCGCGAATGTGAAATCCGCGACGAAGCGCAAAATGGCCGTCGCTCCCGCGCTCGGCAAAAATGGACCGCACATCCAGCGCCCGGGCCAGTTCGTACCCCCAGAGGATTCCCCCCAAGGCTGGAGCGAGCACCACGTCGACCTCGATGCCCAGAAGCCGGAGTTGGCGCGCGGCGAGGGAAGCGACTTCCTGGGCAGCGTTGGGGAACTCAAACAGTGCGGCACATTGGCAGTAGCGATCGCTGTGCAGGCCGGAACTCAGCTTGAAGTGCCCGGACTTGAGTGCACCGGTCCGCCTCAGCAGATCAAGAACGCGTTCGGATTCATTTGTCATAGCCGGGCCTGTTTCAGCATGTTGAGCATCTCCACCGCGCGCCGTGCGATCAGCTCCCCCGCGTCACCTGTCTCCCCTGCCTTTGGAAGCAGTGAGCGCGTGGCATGCACCAATAGGCCGGACTCTCCGGTGGGCATCGAGCCGGCATGCATGATGGAGTTGGCATCGCCGCCCTGCGCGCCAATACCTGGAACGAGGAAAACATTCCGAGGGGCCAGCGCGCGCACTTCGCCGAAACAATCCGGTTGGGTGGCGCCCACCACAAAGCCAACCTGTTCCGGAGGTCCCCACAACGCAATGTCGCGAGTCATTCGAAGATAGAGTCCGTGCGGCAAAAGAAAATCCGCCGCCCCCGGATTGGAAGTCAGCACCAGAAAGAAGGCCAACTTGTCGGTGTAGGCAAGGAATGGCTCAGCGCTGTCGCGTCCCATGAGTGGATTGATCGTGACGGAATCCGCGCCCAACCAGTCATAGACGGCGGTGGCATAATATCGGGCGGTCGAGCCAATGTCACCGCGCTTGGCGTCGGCGATCACGAGCGCCGAGCCGGGAATCAGGCGGCGGACCTCGAGTAGCAACTCCCAACCGCGGGGACCGAGTGCCTCGAAGAAGGCGAGGTTGAACTTGTAGGCGGCGGCGACGTCCTTGGTCGCCTCGATCACCAATGAAAGAAAGTCGCGATAGCCCTTGTAATCCGGGGAAAAGCCCGGGGGCAAATACTCGGCCGCGGGTTCGAGACCAACGGAGAGCATCGCCCCATGCCTTGCTTCTGCCTCGTCAAGTTTGCGGCGGGCGGAATTCATCCGGTCACGGTCTCCTGATCCGCCTGGCTTCTTTCGCGCCGGGCTCGCGAAAACATTCCGGCCGCTCGAAAACGCACCGGCCTTCGAAATAAGTGGCCGCGATGCGCGCCTTCATCCTGCGGCCAAGATAGGGACTGTTGCGGCTCCTGGATCGCAGATCCTCCTCGTTGAAGAGATGATCGCAGCCCGTCTCGATCAATACCATGTCCGCCGCGGTTCCGGGTTCGAGAGTCCCCCACGGCCTGCGCACGACTTTCGCCGGCGCGAGAGTCAGGCGCTCCACCAGAAAGTCCAGGCTCCATTTGCCCGACGCGACAAACTCCGTGTAAAGGAGCGGGAAGGCTGTTTCGAGGCCGATGATGCCGAAGGGGGCCGCATCGAACACGCTGTTCTTCGCGCTGGCGCCGTGGGGCGCATGATCCGTCGCAATGCAGTCGATCGTCCCGTCCTCCAGCGCCGCGATCAAGGCGTCGCGATCCTCGGCCGCGTTGAGGGGGGGCTTCATCTTGGCGTTTGTGTTGTAGCCGATCACCGCCTGGTCCGTCAGCGTGAGGTGGTGAGGCGACACCTCCGCCGTGACATGCACGCCGTTACGCTTGCCCTCGCGGATGGCCTCGACGCTCTCGCGCGTCGAGACGTGGCAAATATGAATGTGGCCACCCGTCATCGCGGCCAATGCGACGTTGCGGGCCACCATCACGGATTCGCTGACGCGCGGAATGCCTCGCAAGCCAAGGCGGAGGGATACGGCGCCCTCGTGCATCACGCCTTCTCCCGTCAGGTTCATGTCCTCGCAGTGTTCCATCACGGGAATGTTGAGCATCCGCGTGTATTCGAGGGCGCGGCGCATGATCTCGGCGTTCATCACGGGATGGCCGTCGTCGCTGAACGCGCCGGCACCGGCGGCCTTCAGCAACCCGAAGTCGGTGACATGCTCGCCCTTCTGCCCAACGGTGATCGCCGCGACCGGCACGACACGGATGCAGCCCACGTTGGCCGCCCGCGAGAGGACATAGTGAACGCCGGTGTGCGTGTCGCAGACGGGCGTGGTGTTGGGCATGGCGTAGATGGTGGTGAAGCCACCCGCCGCGGCCGCGCGCGTGCCGGTTTCAATGGTCTCGGCGCCCTCTCCGCCCGGCTCGCGCAAATGCACGTGGATGTCGATGAACCCGGGTGCGAGAGTCAGCCCCTTGGCCTCGACCACCCGCATGTCCGGATCCGGCACGATGCGGGACTGGATGGCGGCGACGCGGCCGTCCTCCACCAACAGGTCC